>JAOQAL010000181.1 GCA_025963615.1 Chitinophagaceae bacterium
AAAATTACGGCGACGACAATATCACATTCATTAACCTTGGAATTAATTTTGAGGCTTTCCTTGATTGGCAGGTGTCTTTAGAGAAAACCGGCGCTAACCGAGTTGCATACGGTTATTTAAATGGTGAAAATTCAATAGGATCTCAAAAGTCCTACCTTGAAATTGATAATATACCATATTATCAAAGGATAAAGTGCGAAATAATATCAGGTAGGATAAAAGTGTTATTTCAGCGACACCAGGTGTTATTCGAATCAGCATATCATTATGAATGCAATGAGTCGGTTTTTTTAGGGCAATTATTTTTACCGCGCCTGCAAAATGCTTTTGATATTATACGTGAGGGGGATAATGGAATATATAACAAAATTATTGAGGGCTTGGATTATATTGTACCGCTGGCTAAGCCGGGAAAACAAAATCATCCAAGCTTTGCAAGCGCATTATTGAAACGTACCATCTTTTTATCGCTCGACCTTTTAGAAACCAGTGATGTTTACCTAGCAGAGTGCATCATTCATGAATTTGGTCATTGCCAATTATACAAGGTTCAGGATACGGTTTTGTTAACACAGATGGATCTCAATAAACGATATTATTATTCACCTTGGCGAACTGACCCGAGACATTTACTCGGACTTGTTCATGGCATATACGTTTTTAGCTGTGTAATTGATTTTTATCATCAATTACTCCGGAAATCTTCAATTAGTAGTGAAATCCGGGAATGGGTTTACAATCGTTTGATTCTCTTAGTTTATCAGGTTTTCTGTGCCATTAGACAGGTTCGCAAGGACGAAATCGCACAAGCGGGCGGTATTTTATTAAATGATATACATCGGCAATTACAGGAAACGGCGACTACTTTGAACATCGATCTCCACAACTGTCACTCGGAACTATTGGAGCATCAGGAAGCCTGGAAATTGAAAAATTGTGGCCCTGAGTTTGAAATACTATAAGTCGAAAAAATGGAGCAGGCACCCAATCTATACCTTTCTACAGCAGATTTTTATGATTCTGATAACGAAGAGCTCGATACTTCTGATATTGATTTCTATTTAAATTATGCCGAAGAAATGGATGGGCCGGTCTTGGATCTTTGTTGCGGGACAGGTAGGGTTGCTTTACCCTTAGCAACTTCGGGATATAATGTAACTGCCGTAGATCTTTCCTTAAGTATGTTAGACGTTCTATCTAAAAAAACTGATAATCTTGATTCCGAAAAGGAAGCCAATATTAAAATTGTTCATGGAGATATGAAGACAATCTCCCTTAATACATCCTATAAACTTATCATCATTGCGCTTAGATCATTTCAAGTTCTTCAATCCAAAATGGAAGTAGAAGGAACGTTAAAAAACATTCGAAGGCACCTTGATCCGGATGGCTCCCTAATTATTAACCTATTTAAGCCACTTGAAGACATGACAATTTTGGAAGGGCTGGAAGAAGAAAAAATTGTTAAAGAAAAGAATGGCCAGGTGCTATATAAACGTTCTGGAAAAAATACCAAAATCGACACTGAAGAACAGATGCTTTATTGCAACTTCGAATATCGGCCCCGAAATACTAACAATGATGAAGTTGTACTAACCGAAAGATTGCAAATCAAATATTATTACGAGCACGAGTTTAGGGTAATTTTAGAACAGAATGGGTTTTTCGTAAAGGCGTGTTATGGAAATTATGACCGATGCGAAACATACCACGAAAATGCTACCGAACTAATTTATGTTTGTAAATCAGAAAATACTGGGTGACCTTTAATACCGGAAATAGCCACCTTCCGGGAATTTTAGTAGCTTTATATAGCTGAAAAGCACGTATCGGAAAATGGAATGATAAAAGTATATGTAGACTGGGGCGTGATGTCTCAAATCAAACAAGGATATCATCCGGAACTGCTTAAGCTGCTTAAGCGAAAGAACCAGCTTTACGTGATCTATTCTACTTCGCATATCAGTGATATATTGGTAAGCGATACCGGAGAAGATGATCAGAACACAAGAATAAATAATGACCTGGCTTTTATCAGCGAGCTTACGGATAACTGGTGCGTTCACAATTCCGAAAAAGATATCGTTATTCAACAACGTGACCCTCATGAATTATTTGCCGACCGCGCCAATGAACGTGACGAGTACGGAGACGAGGGGCCGCTGGCCTATGCTCTAAAACTGCTCGAACCAGGTTCAGCTGCCCATAATGCACTTCAAAGCTATCTCAGTTCCCCGCTACCCGATACGATTGCCAGCGGCTATGTGGATCCGCATTCAGCCGCCGGCATGGAACAGCACTATCCGGGGCTGGCGGAAAATCCGACGATGGGCAACCTCATGAAGACCTCCTGGATACAGAATAAAAAGCTGGAGCAGTCGGATGCCTACAAAGGTCTGAGAGAGATGGTACAGAAAGGCATGGGTATCAATAAGGATAAAATGTTTGCTAAAGTCCAGCCCTTTGCAGAGATTGATAGGCAATATGCCAGTATAAAAGAGCTGACCGGATTCGATATCTACAACATACTGCGCAACGATAACTCGCCTTCTTGGTTCCAGGATATATCACATAACTATCTGTTACTTGATATGCATGGTTATCAGCAAGATAAAGTCAGGTTTGATGCAAAGAATAAGGATACTATGCGAAACACCATGGATGACGGATTCCATGCAGCGTTTGCATCGACCTGTGAATTCTATGTCACCAACGATACAAGGTCGGCCAATAAGGCCAGGGAGGTATACCAAAAATTAAATGTGAACACGAAGATCTATTCGCCGGCTGAATTTGTGGACTATGGTAACAACAGCCTGGTTTTTGATGACCCGCGCAAACATCTGAATCTTTGGTATCAGATATTAAAGAGCCCGAAATATATAGAAAGCATTATTGAAGATGCTACCTGGCGAACGTATTTTACGGAGTTCTATTTCTTCGATTATTTCAATAAGATCTTTGTGGTTTACGCACCGGAGAATACGGTTCCACTAATATTGCTGAGTAAAGAAAAGCCAACCAACTACAGATTTACCACGAAAAAAGACATTGCTGCGATTATCGATAAATTGAACATCGCTTTCGAGGCCAAGGGTGAAAACTTTATCGATACCTCGCAATTGTCAGAAGAAACGAAGTGTAACTGGACCTATCAGGGTAATACCTTTAGGCTACAGTTGCTTAATGGCTATTTGCAATTATATATGGACCCGTCGGAAAAGACATCAACGGCCGAGCCGCAGTCGGATGACCCGAGAATGCGGTAACTTAGCAATATAATGAATAAACAAATGGCACTCACAAAAAAACAAAAGATAGAGCAACGAGATAAAGAAATCTGCCGTCAATACCTGAAACCCGATTGGGATGGCTGTGCCGCATTGGAGTATTTCGCCGCCCGGCATTATACAGATCTTGAAGAAAAGTACCGTTATAAACCCAAAACATCGCTGCACCTCGCACTAAAAGAAATAGAAATAGCTCAAAGTACGCTGTATGGAGTGCTCGCACCAATGGCTTATCACAAGGACAAGGTGGTCGCTTTTCTTAACTTGTTGAATGAGAGCAATGTCTATATCGGGGAGGAAATCACAGATAGGGAAAAATACGTCAAATCCTATCTCGCTGCGGCAAGGTCAATTTTAAATGATATTACAAACAACGGTTATTCATTTCAGTGTCCAAGCAGCTAGTTACGCCTGAGGCAATTATGTCTTACATGTAAGAGGGCCTTGCTTTGCGTCATCAAAAATTCATGTACAACGCATGTTCTACAAAACACATTTCATAAGCATCTTCTATCGGGGGTTTGAAAAAGATCTTTAGTGGAGTCAAAA
>JAOQAL010000222.1 GCA_025963615.1 Chitinophagaceae bacterium
GCAATAATGATTTGATTAAACGCCAGGTGGACAGTCTGAAAAATTTATACGCAACCGATAATTTTATTTTATTAAAAGAAGCTTCCATCACTATGGAAAGTGAATTTGAAATGCCGGTCATTGTTCCATTAAACCAGGGAACCTGGTACCAGTTTGTGTTTATCGGTGAATACTCCTCGAAACTTTATGAAGTAAGAATGTATGACTGGAATGAAAAAATAGTCGTCTACAAAAAACACCAATGGGGTGACGTGGACGGAAATGTAATTTCGTACTCTTATATTCCTCAATTCTCTGAATTCCACATGATGAAACCTGTACAGGTAAATAAGCAAAAGAAGAAAAATCTTTGCGGTTATGTCATGCTGTTTAAAAAAGTGAAATAGGTTTATATTAAATCTCTACCACTCCTTTCATATAAAATTTGCAGGCTCCTCCCATTACAACTCTTTCGCCGTTTTGCTCACAATAAATATCACCGCCACGGGATGAAAGTTGCTTTGCATTCATAACTTTTTTATTGAGTTTTTCGCTCCAGAAAGGAATCAGTTGTGAATGTGCCGATCCTGTAACAGGGTCTTCATCAACACCTGCAATGGGTGCAAAAAACCGGGAAACAAAATCAACTTCCTTACCCGGCGCAGTAATAATTATTTTTTCGCCCAATTTTTTCAATGCGGTGAAATCAGGCTGGGCTTTTTTTACATCCTTTTCCTGATACAGTTCCACTAAAAGGTCCCGGTATTTATAAACCGCTACTATTTCATTTACACCCAGGGCAGCCTGCAGACCCGGCGGATACTCCATGATCCTTTCAGGTTTCCAGGAAGGAAAGTCCATTAAAAATGTATCGCCTTTTTTTTCGACCACCAATTTACCGCTCTTCGAATTGAAAACGATTTTTGGTTTATTATAACCCAGTATGTTATACAACACAAATGCAGAAGCAAGGGTGGCATGACCGCATAAATTGATCTCCAATACCGGCGTAAACCACCTGATTGTAAATTCATCGCCGGCAGGAACAAAAAAAACGGTTTCCGCCAGGTTGTTTTCCATGGCAAGATTCTGCATCAGTGAATCATCGATCCATTTTTCTAAAGGCACCACAGCGGCAGGGTTGCCTCCGAATAATTTATTGGTAAATGCGTCTACCTGGTAAAGCGGCAGTGTCATGTTATTTCTGATTTTATTTTATTGTCACATGGAATTTGCTACGCCACTCATGGTCGTGGAAGCAAATTTATCAAAGCTTATTCATTTCTATTTATTTTTACCGTGTTAATGAAGTAAAGAAAGTTTACGCTTTAGCTGGAGAACGCACCTGCAAAAGCAATAGTCCCGGTATATCAATAGCATGAAGTAAATCAGTTTGCAAGACTCAAAAGTAAATGAGCAGTCTGGTGACTAAGCAGGTAATTTTAACACCCCCGCAACGTTGATTGTAACCGTTTATTCCTTCATCATTTCAAGGATAACCGTTTCTATCTCCTCCACATTCGGCTTGCTGAAATAATCACCATCACTACCGTAAGATGGGCGATGAGCTTTCCCGGTAATAGTTCTTGGCGAAACATCCAGGAATTTATAGCCACCTTGTTTTTCCATTACTTCATTGAACATATAGGCGGCCGCACCACCTGGAACGTCTTCATCTATAAAAACGATCCTGTTTGTTTTCTTAAGTGATGCAAGAATGAGGTGATCAATATCAAAAGGAAGTAAAGTTTGCACATCTATTACTTCGCAACTGATACCTGACTGCGCGAGTGATTGTGCCGCGTCCATAATGATACGGAGCGTGGAACCATAAGATACTATGGTGATGCTTTCTCCTTCCTTAATCACTTCCGGCACGCCTACCGGTACAGTAAATTCAAGCAGATTCGTTGGCAATTTTTCCTTTAACCGAGATCCATTTAAACATTCCACCATTAAACCCGGATCATTACTATGCAAGAGAGTATTATACATGCCGGCGGCCTGCACCATATTGCGCGGAACACAAATTACAAATCCCCGCAACGAATGAAGCAGCACCCCCATGGGTGACCCGCTATGCCAGATGCCTTCGAGTCGGTGCCCGCGGGTGCGTACAATAATGGGACAACTTTGTAATCCTTTGGTTCTAAAATGCAACGTGGCCGCATCATCACTTAAAGGCTGCAGGCCATACAGCATATAATCTATGTACTGAATTTCCGCTATCGGACGCAGGCCGCGCATCGCCAGGCCAATCCCCTGCCCCATAATTGTTACCTCACGGATACCGGTATCAAAAATCCTTTCTTCCCCGTGCTTTTCCTGCAAACCACTGAATCCCTGGTTTACATCGCCGATTAAACCCACATCTTCACCAAAGGCAATTACTTTCGGGTTGTGTTCAAATAAACGGTCAAAATACCGGTTCAATATTTCAAATCCATTTATCAGGGCTGCATCCGCGGGAATAATGGGTTTTACTTCCCGCACGTTTAAAACACTTCCCTGCCCTTCATTATAAAGGTGCGTATTGTATAATAATTTATTTTCTGATAATAAATCCTTGTAAGCATCTTTTATCCAAAAAGCCGCATCATTATTACCCGCAAGCTTAATGGCATGATATAAAGTTTGCAATACATCTCGACGAAGTGGTTCACGATTGGCTGTAAGATCCGAAACCAGCTTTTTTAATGGCGCCGCCTGTTCCGGCATATTCACCGCAAGATTATTGATAAGCTCGGCGATTTTTGTAACCTGATTTTTTAATGGAGAAATATAATTTAACCACGCCTTATTTTTGCCATCTCTTACATTCTCTTTCGCTCTTGATTCCAGTTGTTCCAATTCATCATCATCCGCCAGCGAGTTGGCAAGGATCCATTCACGCATTTTTTTATTACTATCCCATTCCCGTTCCCATTCCAGGCGTTCAGAGGATTTGTACCGCTCATGACTTCCGGACGTTGAATGCCCCTGCGGCTGCGTCATTTCTTCAACATGAAAAACTACCGGAGTATGTGTTTTTCTTGCCAGGCTGATACCCTCTTCAAATGTTTCGCACATGCCGGCATAATCCCAGCCCCTTACGGTATAAAGATTTATTCCATTGCTGCCTGGTTGTTTTCTGAATCCACTTAATAATTCAGAGATAGATTCTTTTGTAGTCTGGTATTTTTTAGGGACCGAAATACCATATCCATCATCCCAGACAAACATTACCAGCGGCACCTGCAATACCCCCGCGGCATTAATTGTTTCCCAGAAAATACCTTCACTGGTCGATGCGTCTCCAATGGTAGTAAAACAAACTTCATTACCACTATTGGATAAATGAGGAAACTGTTTCAGCTGGTCCACATTACGGAATATTTTTGATGCGAGGGCCAATCCCAGCGAACGGGGAGTTTGACCTGCAGTCGGGGCCAGGTTGGATGTGATATTTTTACGACTGACAAGATCGACCCAGTCTCCATTCTTGTCTACAAAGGGAGTGGCAAAGTGCGCATTCATTTGCCTGCCTGCACTAAAAGGATCATGGGTCAGGTCCGGATCTGCATATAGCTGGGCAAAATATTGTTCAACATTGGTTATACCTAAGGCAAACGCGAAGGTCTGATCGCGGTAATAACCTGCTAGAAAATCACCTTTCTGAAAAAATTTTGAGGCTGCCACCTGGGCTATTTCCTTACCATCCCCAAAAATGCCAAATTTGGCTTTTCCTGTAAGTACTTCTTTCCGGCCCAGAAGACTGGTTTCCCGACTAATACAGGCAATGTAATAATCGTTCAACACTTCTGACCTGAAATTATCAAAAGATAATTTTTCTGTCTCCTGCATCGTTAATATAGCAGTGCTGTCCATAATAACAAAGATAGAGGTAATAGATACCCGTTTTACTACCTGTTAAAAAAAACCAAATATGCCTGCAACCCTTCTATGAAGTATGACATCTTTGGTTTAGTTTTGTTCACCCTAAGTGCCTTTTATGAATAAAATTTGGACCCTCTTATTTTTAATTACCGCGACACTCTTTGCTCGTGCCCAGAATACCGAATCTTTGCCCGTTGCCTCAACCCCGGACGAACTGTTGAAATTTAAAGAGGTTGAACACGATTTCGCTAAAATACCCCAGGGTAAACCGGTTTTTCATTTTTTTGATATTACCAACACAGGCAAAGAACCTCTTAAATTGGATAACGTACAAGCGAGTTGTGGATGTACCACGCCGGAGTGGAGCCATGATCCAATCCCGCCAGGCGCTACGGCGCAAATTAAAGTGGGGTATAATGCCGCATCCGAAGGGGTTTTCGAAAAGTTCATTACAGTTACTTATAATGGAACTCAGAGTAAACAAATAAAAATTAAAGGTACGGTGTGGAAAGCTCCTGCAGGCGCTGCGCCCGCCAATTCATCAATACAATTTTTAAAACAACAAAATCTCTAAGCATGAAAAGTATTCTTTTGGCTTCAATGGCCTTTATGTTCAGTCTGGCGGTGACGGCTCAAACTAAACCCGATGACGTTATCAAAATGAACACAGAAAAATATGATTTTGGTAAAATAAAACAAAATGTGCCCGTTACTTATTATTTTGAAATTAAGAACACCAGCGATAAAGCCATAGTGGTGGAGAATTCCTGGGGTTCCTGCGGTTGCACTACACCGGAAAAACCAAAAGAGCCTATTCAGCCTGGTCAGACAGCCAAGTTAAAAGTGCAGTACAATGCTGCAGCTTTAAACCATTTTGAAAAAGATGTCTATATTAAACTGGCAGGAGTTGAACAGCCCAAAACTATAAAAATTACTGGTGAAGTTTTGGATCCTGCAGCGTATGATACGTATGCAAAAAGCAAAACTTCTAAATCAGGAAACAAGTAAATCAATCTGCTGGAAATTATAAAAAGCCCTTTCACCCCGTGAGAGGGCTTTTAGTTTGGGGGAACCGGGATTTATCTTACAATCGTGGAAAAAATAGGC
The DNA here is from genome assembly GCA_025963615.1 of Chitinophagaceae bacterium. Lineage (GTDB taxonomy): Bacteria > Bacteroidota > Bacteroidia > Chitinophagales > Chitinophagaceae > JAFDYH01. The sequence continues at coordinate 4,963 of JAOQAL010000222.1, forward strand.
CACGGAATTATTTCCCCGTTCCCTCAATTTCCAATTAATTCTTTGCTTATAAAATAATTAGAAAAAGAAAAGATTTTTTTCCGGGACTTATTTTCAGGCATGGATTTTTGGGGTAATAATAAAATGCCTGCCATGCAAAAGTCTTTATATTATCCTCTCCTCAGGGAAAACCAGGATATTGAACTTTTTCCACTAAACGATTTACCTGATACAGAACCAGGGAATTTTAGAAAAAGAGAGAAGGTATTACAGGAAATCAATAATTATTTAAAAAGCCCGGAAGAAATAGAAGCTGAATTTCATTCTATTGCAGAGGCTGAAGAAAGAACTATTAATTCTTTTGAAGCGGCAAACATTAGAAATGCGGAAAAAGAGGAATTGATATTTACCGTAGACAGCATTTCACTGATCCTCCCTGATTTTATGGAAGAAAACTATTAGTCCCGTAAAGGATAACATAGGTGATATGGATATTCCCACTCCATCAATCTTTGATCAGGGTTTCAGATTTCATTTTATCTTTGGGGAATGTTATCCATTTCTGAAAGAGGCAAACAAATGCCCGCATCTCCTATCAGGAAACTGGTGCCTTTTGCGGAGGCAGCAAAAAAGAAAGGTATAAAAGTGTATCATCTGAATATCGGTCAGCCGGATATTGAAACGCCGCCTGCCATATTGGATGCCGTCCGCCATGCGGATATTAAAGTGTTGGAATACAGTCACAGTGCGGGCAATGAAAGCTACCGCAGAAAATTAGTTAAATACTATCAATCCGTTGGTATCAATGTAACACATGAACAGATCATTATCACTACCGGCGGCAGCGAAGCCATTCTGTTTGGTTTTTTCGCCTGCCTTAATCCGGGTGATGAAGTAATTATTCCTGAACCATTTTATGCTAATTATAATGGCTTCGCAGTAGAAGCCGGCGTGCATGTTGTACCCATTACTTCGCATATTGAAAATGGATTTGCATTACCACCTATTGAAGATTTTGAAAAAGTAATATCAGCAAAAACAAAAGCGGTTATTATCTGCAATCCCAATAATCCCACGGGTTA
>JAOQAL010000241.1 GCA_025963615.1 Chitinophagaceae bacterium
GCCTGGGCCCGTACATACGCCGTACTATGCTTCCTGCTTACCCAATTAGCCAGAATGGGATCTGTATTTTTTGGTATAGCCCTCAGCCTCCAGGCATTAACCGGTTTTTCAATGGCGATGATTATGATTGCGATGGGCATCATCATCATCATCTATACCGTATTAGGCGGCATCGAAGCCGTAATCTGGACTGAAGTGGTACAAGCAATCATTAAGACGCTGGGCGCTGTGCTGATCCTATATCTTGTCGTTTCCAAAATGCCTGGAGGTGTAAGTCATATTATTGAAATAGGAAAAAGTGATAATAAATTCAGTCTTGGCAGTTTTGGGCTGGATTTTACTTCATCTACATTCTGGGTCATCTTATTATATGGTTTCTTCATTAACCTTACCAATTTCGGAATAGACCAAACCTATGTGCAGCGTTACCATGCTACTACTTCTCAAAAAGCGGCGGCAAAATCATTATGGTTATGCGTAAAACTTTATATCCCCGCTTCTTTATTGTTTTTTGTAATTGGTTCCTGCCTCTATGGATATTACCAGGTACACCCGGAATTAACAGAAGGGCTTAAACTGAAAGCCGCAGCCGAGCGTTTATCCGCCAGTGCTACAAGCCAACAAATAGCCAGTCTTGCTGCTACGTTGAAACCTTCAGATTATGGCGACAAAGTCATGCCGCATTTTATGGTAACAAGCATTCCTACAGGCCTGGTAGGGTTGATCGTTTCCGCAATACTTTCAGCAGCCATGAGTACGATAAGTTCCGGCATGAATGCAAGCGCCACCGTTTTTACTGAAGACATTTACAAAAGATATATCAATAAAAATATTACCGATAAGCAAACACTCCGCCTTTTATATATCAGCACTTTTATTTTTGGCGTATTGGGAATCATAACAGGAATTGCAATGATCGGTGTAAAAAGCATTTTGGATATCTGGTGGCAGCTTTCCGGTATCCTGGCTACCGGCATGCTTGGTCTTTTTTTACTTGGCATCATCAGTAAGCGTACTAAAAACGTGGAAGCATTTATAGCTACCATAATCGGTATCCTTGTTATTCTCTGGATGACATTTCCGGCAATCATACCTGAAAAATATGCTGCCCTGAGAAGTCCCTTAAATACTAATATGATTATTGTGATAGGCACATTGGCTATCTTTTTAGCCGGTGTATTCATTGCTAAATTAAAAGGCAGTGCAACGAAAGCATAAGTTCCCTGCATTTAAGTTATGATCACTTTACGAATCAATTCTTTTTACGTAGCGACTATTGATTTAAATAAAAGCATGCTTTTATTCAAAGTCTTACTTCTTTCGTTTTTGATTTCAAATCATATCAATGCCCAGTTTGGCAAACATAATGCCACGCAAAATTCCTATCGCCTCAAAGCCGTAAAAGAAATACAACTTACGTCGGATACGGGGGGACATTTTTTAAACAGCACCCAGTGTTTTTCAAAAGATGACAACTGGATCGCGTATGATGGCCGCCATCTTGAAACAGGCATTCCGGCTAACGGAAAAATAGGCATGGTCAATATAAAAACAAAGGCTATAAAAACCCTTTATCAAACTACCCATCAAACTCAATATGGACCCGGCGTTGGTGCGGTTACCTTCAGCCCGGCAGCAAACAGGGTTTTATTTATTCATGGCATCCGCAATTGCGATGAAAAAAATCCATACAGCGCTTCCAGACGGACCGGGGTCAGTGTATTAACGAATAAGCCCGGTAAAGCTGAGTTCCTGGACGCAAGAAATATAACCCCGCCATTTACATGCGGGGCCTTGCGCGGTGGCACGCATGCACATAGTTGGAGTGCTGATGGTCACTGGGTTAGTTTTACCTACAATGATTTAATTATTGAACAATTATCAAAGCAGGATAGTTCCATTAAAGACATCCGGGTAGTAGCTGTTATGAATAATAGTACTTCTGTTACAGTTCCTGATACCAGCAACCAGGAGAACAATAATGGTAAAATGTTTTCCGCCGTAGTCACGGAAGTTACTGACAACCCCGCCTGGGGCAGCGATGAGATCGACAAAGCTTTTGATGAAGGATGGATAGGAACCAATGGCTATATAAAAAAAGATGGAAGCCGGCAAAAAAGAGCTATCGCGTTCCAGGGAAACGTCAGAGACAGACAAGGTAAAACAAAAACAGAAGTATTCGTTGCAGACATTCCAGATGACATTACCAGGGCAAGGCCGGGTTGTCCATTGCAAGGAACAACAACCTCCCGGCCTTGTATACCGGTGGGAGTGCAACAACGCAGGATTACTTTTACTGATAAAGGAATACAAGGACCCCGTCATTGGCTCAGGACCACCGCCGATGGTAAATGGATTGGTTTTTTAGCCGCTGATAAAAATGGGATTATCCAGATTTTCATTGTTTCTCCTGGCAGTGACGAAAGCCGGCAACTCACTTTTAACGATTATCCAGTTGAGGGGCCCTTCAATTTCAGTCCCGATGGCGGACGGGTGGCCTATATTGCTGACAACAGTATTTTTATAACTCATTTGAATAACGGAATTTCGGAAAGATTAAATCCCAAATCACCAGACAGTAGAAAACCCGTTGGTGCGGTTATATGGAGCAACCATGGTAAAATGCTTGCTTATAACCGGCGCCTGAGGAAAAAGGCCGGCAATAGTTATCTGCAGGTTTTCCTGTTATCATTATAAAAATCTTCCGCACAACAGCACAGTGCGGAGAACAATTACATCATTTATTGAGTAAATTAGTAGCCAAAACGGATCGTATTCAGCTTGAGAACTGTTCCGGTTTTACAAATAAATATATCCCTGTAAAAATATAGACCCATGAGTGCTTCTGAAAAAAAATTTGTCCCGGTAATGATCACGCCATTTAACCTGAAGGCGAAAGTTGATTTTGATGCGGTATCACGACTCATCGATTTTTACCTGGCGGCGGGGGTAAAAGGTTTTTTTGCCAATTGCCTTAGCAGCGAAATGTACAGCATCAGTGAAGATGAAAGACTTGAATTGACGTCCTACATCGTACGATATGTAAATGGCCGGGTGCCCGTTGTTGCTACCGGATCGTTTGGATTAACCATTGAAGATAAAGCGGAGTTTACCCGGAAAATTTATGATACAGGCATCCAGGCAGTGATATTGATTACCGGCCACTT
>JAOQAL010000253.1 GCA_025963615.1 Chitinophagaceae bacterium
TGCGAACTGTGAGCTGCAAGCTGCGAGACTTAAGAGAGAGTTACAGAACTATGAGAAAGCTGCGAGCTGTGAGCTGCAAGCTGCAAGACTTAAGAAAGTTACAGAACTATCGGTCTCGTAGCTCGTAGCTCGTGGCTTACAGCTTGCCGCTCACAGCTTGTAACTTGCAAATTCATAGCTTTTCCACAATCAGCTACCACCTGAATAGCACAAAAAAAAATTCGATACCTTCCGACATTGATTTACTCAATTACAAATCCCAGTTCCTGAATGATAATTGGCCTTCTTAAAGAACCCGGCTATGAAACCCGTGTGTCGCTTCTGGCAGAAGCGGTCGCTTCACTCACAAAAAAAGGAATTACAATACTGGTTGAAACAGGGGCGGGAGACAACGCTTTTTGCAATAATGTGGATTACGAAAAAGCAGGTGCACAGATAAAAAGCCGGACTGAAGTGCTGGAATCTTCTGCAATTGTTTTATCTATCCAAGCCTTAAGTGAATCCGACATCAGTTACCTGGAATCCCAGGTTCTTATCGGGGTCTATCAGCCATTGTTCAATATTCCCTTGATGAAGGACTGGGCCTCAAAAGGTATTACCACTTTTTCTCTCGATATGCTACCCCGCACGACCCGCGCACAAGCAATGGATATATTGAGCAGCCAGGCGAATATTGCTGGTTATAAAGCGGTATTGATCGCGGCGAATTTATATCCACGTTATTTTCCTATGTTCATGACGGCTGCAGGGACGATTGCACCCGCGAAGATTTTAATTCTTGGTGCGGGCGTAGCGGGTTTGCAGGCTGTAGCCACGGCCCGCCGGCTCGGTGCGGTAGTGGAAGTGTTTGATACAAGGCCTGCAGTGAAAGAAGAAGTGATGAGTCTCGGTGCGAAATTTATTGAAGTGGAAGGCGCAGCTGACGCGACAAGGGCGGGGGGCTATGCGGTAGAACAAACGGAAGAATATAAACTGAAGCAACAGCAGCGCATTGCGGAAAGTGTTGCCAAAGCGGATATTATCATAACCACCGCCCAAATTCCAGGTAAGAAAGCACCCATATTAATTACGGAGGAAATGATGAAAACCATCCGTAATGGCTCTGTGATTATTGATCTCGCCGCGGCGACGGGCGGCAACACCCCTTTTACTAAAAATAATGAAACAACCCTGTACCAGGGTGTAAGCATTGTGGGCAATTCATCGTTGCAATCAACCGCGCCATCGGATGCGAGTAAGGTGTATGGTAAAAATGTCTTGAACTTTCTGCAACTGATCATTGATAAAGACGGGAAATTAAACCTTAACTGGAATGATGACCTGGTGAAAGGAAGTTGTATTACGCATGGCGGGGATGTGGTGAATGAACGGGTGAAGCTATGAATGGTGAGTGGCGACTAGTCAATAGTCAAGGGCTGACAGATGACAGTAACTTGAGAATTTGAATATCTTTTATTGACCAGGCTATTGAATGTCAATTAAGCTTTTATTGCATCGCACTCCCGATAGTTACCGGGATGTATTTTTAGTTCTTTATTCAACAATTTTCTTAACAATAAACAGCTTACAACTTTCTGGGTTGTGCGTTGTAAGCCTTCCCTTCGGGGAGGTTTGGAGGGGCTGCCTTTATGTTAAACTGGATTCACCTTCACCAGGAAATGATCTATATCGTTATCCTGATGATTTTTGCAGGTATTGAAGTTATCGGTCGTGTACCGTCTGTATTGCATACGCCGCTGATGAGTGGGGCCAATGCTATTCATGGGGTGGTAATCATTGGCGCCATCATCGTGATGGGCAAAGCCCAACAGGATAATTACCTGGCATTGGTACTGGGCTTCCTGGCCGTGATACTGGGAACATTGAATGTGGTAGGTGGATTTGTGGTGACGGACAGGATGCTTGAAATGTTTAAGAAAAAGAAGTCCTGAATCTCCGCAGCCGGCAGAGACCTGCCAAGGTGCATTACAGAGGAAACGGTTTTTAGTTCTTAAGAAAAATAAAATAATATCATTCGTTTGCCGCCCGGGGGCGGTGAGTGGATTCTTCCCTTGACGGGGATTTAGAGGGGGTTTATATGGAATTAAATGTTTTGACGCTTTGTTATCTCATCGGTTCAGTGACTTTTATCATTGGATTAAAAATGCTGTCTAACCCGGCCACGGCAAGAAAAGGAAATCTGATTGCTGCAGCAGGCATGATCATTGCAATTCTCGGAACCATTTTTTTATACCGCGATGATGAAGGGCGTAAGCTCCATAATTATGGCTGGATATCCGGCGGTATTGTTATTGGCGCTATCATCGGCACATGGGCCGCGAAAAAAGTAAAGATGACTGCCATGCCTGAAATGGTGAGTTTGTTTAACGGTATGGGCGGTGCGTGTGCCATGCTGATTTCGATAGTTGAATTTGATCATTTATACCAGGCCAATAAAGCCCTTGATTCCACCTGGTTTTCGGACATTGTTCCGGCAGGACATTATTTAACGATTGCAGCAGGCTTAATCATTGGAGGTGTTTCATTTGCTGGTAGTGTTATCGCCTGGGGGAAATTGAGTGGCAGGGTCAGGGACTTTTCTTTCAAAGGACAACATTTATTTAACCTGTTCCTGTTAGGCCTGGTTTTAACTACGGCAGTATTCGCTTATCAGTCCAACGTGAAAGGAGCCAATATTCCGTTTTACATTACTGCTTTGCTGGCTCTTCTGTATGGGGTATTTTTTGTAATGCCCATTGGTGGGGCGGATATGCCCGTTGTTATTTCCATTTTAAATTCTTTTACAGGCGTTGCTGCAGCATGCGGTGGTTTCCTGTATGATAATAAAGTAATGCTCACCGGTGGTATTCTTGTTGGTGCAGCCGGTACCCTGCTAACGATCCTGATGTGTAAAGCCATGAATCGTTCATTGGGCAATGTATTGATAGGTTCATTTGGTGCTGCCAAACCCGGCGCCACAACAGGAACAAGACAACAAGGTGCTTACAAAGAAATTACATTAAGCGATACCGCCATTGTGATGAGCTATGCTCAGAAAGTAATGATTGTTCCCGGTTATGGATTGGCGGTAGCGCAGGCGCAACATGCCTGTCATGATCTGGAGAAACTACTGGAAAGTAAAGGAGTGATTGTTAAATATGCAATTCACCCGGTAGCAGGCCGTATGCCCGGGCATATGAATGTATTGCTTGCTGAAGCTGATGTAAGCTATGATAAGTTGTTGGAAATGGAGGAGGCGAATGAAGAATTTCCAACTACGGATGTAGTTTTGATATTAGGGGCTAATGACGTTGTAAACCCTGCGGCTAAAACCGATCCCTCATCGCCGATCTATGGTATGCCGATACTTGATGTGGAGCTTGCCAAAAACACAATAGTAAATAAGCGGAGCATGAAACCCGGCTATGCCGGAATTGAAAACGAGCTTTTCTTTCAGCCTAAAACTTCCATGCTGTTTGGTGATGCGAAAAAAGTGTTGCAGGACCTGATCGCTGAGATAAAGAATGTTTGATGTCTCACAGTTCCTGCCTGACATATAGATCAAAGCCGGAATCTTAAATTTATAAAATCCCACATAATGAGAAAATTGCTTTTATTACTTTCGTCATCTTTAGCATTCGCAGTGATCGTACAGGCGCAGAAAATAATGGGCTTTAGTGATACTGCAGCGGCTACACAAATAGGTTGGGAAAAACAATTTGATGCGCAGATCAAAGCATCTAACCAGGATGAGTGGATGAAATTTCTGACTTCGCATCCACATCATGTGGGTAGTCCGCAGGATAAAATGAACGCAGAATTCATTGCAGGTTTATTCAAACAATGGGGTTATGAAACGGAAATCGCATCTTATTATGTATTGTTTCCAACTCCCAAAACAAGAGTGTTGGAACTTTTGGGCAGCAAGCCATTTAAAGCAAAGCTTGAAGAACCAGCGGTAGAAGGCGATAGAACCTCGGGACAGAAAAAAGAACAATTGCCGACTTATAACGCCTATTCCGCCGATGGTAATGTAACAGCTGAACTGGTATTTGTAAACCGCGGCATACCCGCTGACTATGAAGAACTGGAGAAAATGGGTATCGATGTAAAAGGGAAGATCGTAATTGCAAAATATGGCGGATCGTGGAGAGGTATTAAACCGAAAGTTGCTGCCGAGCATGGCGCGATAGGTTGTATTATTTATTCCGACCCCGCTGATGATGGTTATGGCCGTGGAGATATTTATCCGCAAGGTGGTTTCCGTCCGAAAGATGGCGCGCAACGGGGTTCCGTCATGGATATGCCGGTTGCTCCGGGAGATCCCCTGACACCCGATCGCGGCGCTACCAAAGACGCTCAACGGTTGGATCGAAAAGATGCCATAACGATTATGAAAATTCCGGTATTACCGATTTCCTATAGTGATGCGTTACCCTTGTTGCAATCGTTGGCAGGACCCGTTGTTCCTGAAAAATGGAAAGGGGGCTTGCCGGTTACTTATCATGTAGGACCCGGTAAAGAAAAAGTGCATTTAAATCTGGCGTTCAACTGGGATATCAAACCACTGTATGATGTTATAGCAAAAATGGCAGGTAGCGAATTGCCGGATGAATGGGTTATCCGTGGCAATCATCACGATGGTTGGGTCAATGGTGCTGAAGATCCTACCAGTGGCATGGTAGCTGAAATGGAGGAGGCCCGGGCTATTGGTGAACTGGCAAAAAAAGGGTTTCGGCCTAAACGAACCCTGGTGTTTTGTGCCTGGGATGGTGAAGAGCCTGCACTACTGGGTTCAACAGAATGGGTAGAAGATCACCAGGAAATTTTAAAGCAAAAAGCCGTAGCGTATATCAATACAGATGGCAATAACCGTGGTTTTATTGGCGCGGAAGGATCTCATACCTTAGAACCTTTCTTTAACGAGATCATCAATGAAGTAACTGATCCGCAAACAGGTGTTTCTGTTAGAGAACGCAAATATGCCAAGACATTAGTTGATGCGGATAAAGCAGGCCGTACGAAATTAATGGACGATAAAAATATGAAACTGGCGGCTTTGGGGGCGGGATCCGATTATTCTCCTTTCCTGCAACACCTGGGCATTGCCTCTATGAATTTGGGATATGGCGGAGAAGGAGAAGGTGGTCAATACCATTCTATTTATGATTCATATGATTATTTCACAAGGTTTATTGACCCGGGTTTCGCTTACGGGGTAGCCTTATCAAAAACAGCAGGGCGGACCTTGTTGCGTTTGGCGAATGCGGAGTCATTGCCCTTTGATTTTAATAGTTTTTATAAAACAGTGAATGATTATACAACAGAAGTAAAAACTTTATTGGATAACAGCCGCATAGAAACCGGGCAACAAAATAAGTTAATCAAAGACAAATTGTTTGACCTGGCGAAGGATCCAAAAAAGCAATATCGATCGCCCGAAGCAAAAGAG
>JAOQAL010000307.1 GCA_025963615.1 Chitinophagaceae bacterium
GTTTCCTTTTATATTTGATCTTTTCCTTCCAGGCTAATATCGTCGCATCATAAACAGCGATATTCATCCAGGCAGTGGGAGTGCGCGCGATGATATCGAAGCGGTCCCATGAAATCAATTTAGGTGCAATTTGATTCCAGCGGTGAGCAGGCGCTCCCGCATCCCAATATTTTATTTCCGCCAATTTTTTTTCATCAAGCTTAACCATTCGTTGTTTAATGGATTGCAATTCGGCTTTTGATTGAGCGGCGCCAGGAGGAGCAACGATCGTTATCTGCTGCGGCTGATCTAAAAACCAGGTATTCCAGTTGGCCGCTTCATAAGGGGTTGCTTGTTGCGTACGCTGCTTTTGAGCCATGGCGACCAGGGCTGTAAGAGTAATCACAATCGAAAGAATAATCTGTTTCATAATAGTAGATTTGATTTAATAGTTATAATTTAAAACCGGTCTCATTGATTTTTACATTAACTATCCAGGCATTCTTATACAAGAATATCTGATTATGGAACATGGGGTAGGCCGGCGTCAATAAACAGCGGGTTGTGGTAAACAAACAACGCGATTATACCGGTTCGATGAATGGCAGGAGTAAAAAACTATGAAATTGTTATTGGGAAGAATAAGCCATTTCAATTTTTTTGATTGACTCTTTCAGGTTCTTTGTTTACCACAAAGTCAATTATGTAGACTGAAAAATTAAAACGGAAAGAATTGCCGAAATTTATCTCCTAAATAGCAGAATGAAGAGATCAATCGATAAAGAGCGGTTTAAATTTTATATATGGGTTGGGGTCGCTTATTCGTTGCTATGGTTGTTTAATGATTTAGTAAATCAGCCCGGCTCGTTTGTACCGGGAATTGTAAATAATATCTGGCGGGCTATTTATATTGTGGTTATCAATTTTATTTTTTTCGCGCAAACGCTGCCTTTTATAAGACGAAAAAGAAAATATTTAATCTACAATATTCTTCTCTTCCTTTTAGCTTTGTGGGTTCAGTTAATATTATGTTCTTTTGGCTTGTATGCCTGGAGATCCCTCGGAGCCGGGTTGCATATTTATACTCCCTTGATAACTTTCACCACAGTATCCCACGGGGTTTCGTATCAAACTGCGTATGTCTTTATGTCGCTTTTCTTTTTTGGTTTGGTAAAGCACTGCTTTGATTATATAAAATTGAAACAAGCCACGCAGCAATTGCTCATTGAAAAGCAACAGGCCGAGTTAAACTATTTAAAGTCACAAACCAATCCGCATTTTTTATTCAACACGTTAAACAATATATATTCACTGGCAAGGGATAAGTCTGACCTGGCACCAGAATCCATTTTACGTTTGTCAAAAATATTGCGTTTCATGCTGTACGAAGCTGGCGGAGAATATATCGCTATAGAACAGGAACTGAAAATTATCAGTGATTATATTGCCCTTGAAAAGTTGCGCTACGACGATTCTCTCCGGGTCAATTTCAACTATGACATAGAAGATATGAAACAGGCCTTGCCGCCACTGCTGCTGATACCATTGGTTGAAAATGCGTTTAAGCATGGTGTGTCTGAAACTAGAGATCAGCCATTTGTCGATATTCATCTTTCAGTTAATAAACGGCAGTTGCTGTTTGTTGTAAAAAATTCCGCTGACGCGTTTGCCGCGGAACAGCGCATTAAAGAAAATATCGGCCTTTCTAACCTCAGGCGCCAGTTGGTGTTGCTCTATAAAGATCTCAACCTGTCTGTTCAACACGGCGAATCGGCGTTTACAGCTACTTTAAAAATTAATCTTGCTAGTCATGTCTGAAATAAAATGTATTATAATAGAAGATGAGCCCTTTGCTCATGATAGGGTTGCCAACCTTCGAAAGCACTTTACAAAAAAGTAGCGAACTCCTTAAGGTTGGCAACCCTTTGACCAATGCCCATGATAGGGTTGCCAACCTTCGAAAGCACTATACAAAAAAGTAGCGAACTCCATAAGGTTGGCAACCCTTTGACCACTGCCCATGATAGGGTTGCCAACCTTTGAAATCACGTTACAAAAGAGTAGTGAACTCCTTAAGGTTGGCAACCCTTTGACCACCGCCCATGATAGGATCGCCAACCTTTGAAATCACGTTACAAAAGAGTAGTGAACTCCTTTAGGTTGGCAACCCTTTGGGCAAAAAAGAAAGCGAACTCTCTAAGGTTGGCAACCCTTTTTAAATAGTAGTTTTGTATTTCATACTAAAATAACGGGCAAATGAATGCTCCATTTAGTATCGCTGAACTCAGCTTCGAAATGTCGAAGAGTTGTGAAAGTGCTAAGCAAACCCACCACCACGAGCCAAACCTGTATCACGTCCTTATATCAAATAACAATTAAACAAAAGGAGGCTTACAATGATGCTTGATTGGAATGAGTACCGTAATCAATTGCTTGCTACTATCAGCAACATGGTAAAACTAAGCCCTGGCACTGTTCGGGGTTATCGTGAATTGAGTGATGCCAATGCAAAGGAGGGAAAGCTGGATGCGAAAACCCGTGAGCTGATTTCTCTTGCCGTTTCAGTAACCCGGCAATGTGACGGCTGTATCACGGTACACACGGATGCAGCAGTGAAACATGGGGCGACCAAAGAAGAGATCATGGAAGCGGTTGGCGTTGCCATCGCGGTGAATGCGGGTGCTGCCTTGGTTTATTCCGCGCGGGTGATGGATGCCTACACCGCTATAACAAACCCGACTGACGGAGTAGAGAAAAAAACAAATGGATGAGATAAAAAAAATTGGTACGGTTTAGCACTATTTGCATCAAAACATTATTTCCAGGCAGCCTATAAAGCGGGGTAATCAACTGGTCGCCACGGAAAAGATTATGAAGCAATAAGAAAATTTTTCCATGAGGCGATTTATATCCACAAGGTTTAGTAACCAAATAATAAAACTAATTGACTTATTGCTGCTGTAGTCACGTATGGTGAAGTTGCAAAAAGCGCTGGTATCATTATAACGGGTACCTGCACCGGCAGGAATCAAACTTATCATAGGGTTAGAAGATCTCTATTCATTGAATGATGGCATCGGGTTTGAGTCAGTAGCCAGGCTAAGCATACATCCTGTCCCCGGATAATAAAATAACCTCTTGTTTCACCAAAGAATTAAATTACAGGGAAATTCCGGTCAATGGCAGCTACCAAATCTTACCAGGCATTAGTAAATGGATTCACCTTCAATTTTACCAAAACCGGGCTGGACAACCTTGACCTCGTTAAAAGCTCGCCTTCGGAATTTCACCTGATCAAAGATCACCGCTCCATTAATGCCAAATTGGTTGAAACAGATAGTACAGGCAAAAAATTAAAAATCGAAGTAGAGGGTGAAATCTTTGACATTGAGATCAAAGATGAGTTGGACCTATTGCTGGAAATAATGGAGCTGGGTTCGGCTTCCAATAAACTGGTCAAAGAGATCAGGGCGCCTATGCCCGGTCTTGTATTGGAAATTGCGATCACAGATGGCCAGGAAGTAAATGAAGGTGATAAGATATTAATACTCCAGGCCATGAAGATGGAGAACAGCATCATCATCCATACGCGGGCAAAGATCAGGAAAGTGGTTGTAACTGCCGGGCAGGCTGTTGAAAAGGGGCAAGTGTTGGTAGAATTGGAATAACAGGCAGGTTACTATCATCTTCATTAAAAAGATTGCAAACAAGAAAAATCAACGATGAAAAAAATATTGGTTGCCAATCGGGGTGAAATTGCATTAAGAATTATGCGCACGATTCGCAGGATGGGTATCCGTTCAGTAGCAGTATATTCTGAAGCCGACCGGAATTCACCTCATGTATTTTTTGCTGACGAAGCCGTTTGTCTTGGACCCGCACCTTCCACTCAATCTTATCTGAATGCGGATAAGATCATTGCTTTTGCTAACGAGCTCGGAGTGGACGGTATCCATCCGGGTTATGGCTTCCTGAGTGAGAATGCAGAGTTTGCAAAATTGACAGAAAAAGCCGGCATTATTTTCATTGGACCCGGCCCTGATGCTATGCGCATCATGGGCTCAAAGCTGGCAGCAAAAGAATGTGTAAAAAAATACGGTATCCCGATGGTGCCGGGTACAGATAAAGCGATTGAAGATATTGACGTCGCCAAAAAGATAGCAGCAGAAATTGGTTATCCTGTCCTTATCAAAGCGTCGGCAGGGGGTGGCGGCAAGGGCATGCGCATAGTGGAAAAAGCTACCGACCTGGAAGAACAAATGCAACGGGCCGTTAGCGAGGCAAGGTCATCTTTTGGAGATGGATCCGTATTCATAGAAAAATATATCAGCTCCCCCCGGCATATAGAGATACAGGTATTGGCCGATAACTATGGCAATACGATTCACTTGTTTGAACGTGAATGCAGTATTCAGCGGCGGCATCAGAAAGTAGTAGAGGAATCTCCTTCTTCTGTATTAACTCCTGAATTACGTAAGAAAATGGGAGAAGCGGCTGTCATGGTAGCCACCTCCTGCAATTATAGGAGTACTGGCACCGTGGAGTTTTTGTTGGATGATAAGCTGAATTTTTATTTTCTCGAAATGAATACCCGGTTGCAGGTAGAACACCCGGTTACTGAAATGATAACAGGCATAGACCTGGTAGAAGAACAAATAAAAATAGCCCGGGGAGAAAAATTGGGATTTACACAGGATGACCTTTCTGTTAACGGCCATTCATTGGAACTACGGGTATATGCAGAAGATCCATCGAATGATTTTTTACCTTCTACAGGCACTCTTACAAAATATATACGACCGCAGGGCGAAGGAATAAGAGTAGATGATGGCTATGAAGAAGGTATGACCATCCCGGTATATTATGATCCGATGATTGCCAAGCTGGTGACGCATGGAAAAGACAGAGCAAGCGCTATTCAAAAAATGAAAGAGGCCATCAGGAACTATAAAATTGAAGGAGTAATCACCACGTTATCGTTCGGCCTATTTGTTTTGGAGCATGATGCCTTCCTTTCTGGTAAATTTGATACACAGTTTATCGAAAAACATTACATACCCTCAAAGCTCGCCCCCACCCAAAAGCAGAATGCAGAGCTGGCGGCTATTATAGCTTTAAAGTACTGGCTGGATAAGCAAAAAGAAATTAAACCAGTGGAGGCTACTCCTACTAACTGGACAATAAGATTAACTGAAAACAACTGAATTTGAAATGAAGAAATCCAAAACAGAAACACTAAGAAGGATGATCGAAGAAGGGAAGTTGGGTGGAGGAACGGACAGAAATGAAGCGCAGCATAAAAAGGGAAAGCTTACTGCCAGAGAACGTATTGCTCTTCTGCTGGACCCGGGTTCATTTGAAGAGATCGGTGCCCTGGTGCTTCACCGCACCAAAGACTTTGGTATGGAAGATCAGCAATTTTATGGCGATGGTGTAGTAACCGGTTATGGTACGATTAATGGACGTCTGGCTTATTTATTTGCGCAGGATTTTACGGTGTTTGGCGGTGCATTATCAGAAACACATGCCGAGAAGATCTGTAAAGTGATGGACCTTGCTATGAAAACAGGCGCCCCGATGATCGGCTTGAATGACTCGGGTGGGGCCCGGATACAGGAAGGTGTACGGTCATTAGGTGGCTATGCAGATATTTTTTACCGGAATGTTTTATGTTCAGGAGTCATTCCACAGATATCCGCTATTATGGGGCCCTGTGCAGGGGGCGCAGTGTATTCACCGGCCATGACCGATTTTACATTGATGGTAGAAAACACCAGTTATATGTTTGTCACCGGTCCCAATGTGGTCAAGACGGTCACCAATGAAGAAGTGACCCTGGAAGAATTGGGCGGCGCGTCTACTCATTCGGCAAAATCAGGCGTGACACACCTGACTGCAGCCAATGATGTATCGTGTATTGTGGAAGTAAAGAAATTATTGAGTTACCTACCGCAGAACTGTGAAGATACCACTCCAAAAATTCCGTATGCCTTAGGAGATGAAACAAGAGAGATACTAGAAACGATCATTCCGGAAAGCAATAACCAGCCCTATGATATCCGGGCCGTGATAGATGGTATTTGTGACGGGGGATCATTCTTTGAAATTCACAAAGCTTACGCGCAAAACATCGTGGTGGGTTTTGCAAGGTTAGCCGGAAGAAGTATAGGAATAGTAGCTAACCAACCCATGAGTTTAGCGGGCGTATTGGATATTGACAGTTCAAAGAAAGCAGCGCGGTTCACCCGTTTTTGTGATTGTTTTAATATTCCTTTACTGGTATTGGTAGATGTACCGGGATTTCTGCCCGGTACCGACCAGGAATGGGGCGGTATTATTATTAACGGTGCTAAATTATTATACGCATTAAGTGAAGCCACCGTGCCCCGCGTTACGGTGATTACCCGAAAGGCTTATGGCGGAGCTTATGATGTCATGAATTCGAAACATATCGGCGCTGATATCAACCTGGCATGGCCTACGGCTGAAATAGCAGTGATGGGAGCCAAAGGCGCCAGCGAGATCATTTTCAAAAAGGAAATAACAGAATCTGATGACCCGGCTAAAAAATTGGCGCAAAAAGAAACGGAATATGCGGAAAAGTTTGCCACTCCCTACTTAGCAGCTGAGCGGGGTTTTATTGATGAAGTGATAGAGCCGAAAGAAACCCGTACGAAATTGATTAAAGCTTTTGCGATGCTGGAGAATAAAGTGGTTAAGCTGCCGAAGAAGAAACATGGGAATATACCTTTGTAAACAATGAGTTGATGTTGACTTTCTTCCTGACATGCATGTTGCTGAAAGGTTACGCCCTGGTTCGTGTCCTTTTTCCCGATGCATTGCGAAAGTGAAGATGGATTCTTAACAGTTAATCTCTTTGCTTCTTCGCGCCCTTTGCGTGAAATAGAATGTAAAGATGGATTCTTAACCGTACATCTCTTTGCGTCCTTTGCTTCTTCGCGCCCTTTGCGAGAAATATTTCAGATAATTCAGCAGAGATGTTTAGAAGGTAAAGATGGATTCTTAACCGTACATCTCTTTGCGTTCTTTGCTTCTTTGCGCCCTTTGCGTGAAATAGAAGGTAAAGATGGATTCTTAACCGTATATCTCTTTGCGTTCTTTGCTTCTTCGCGCCCTTTGCGTGAAATATTCCAGATTTGTATCAAAATTTTAAAAAATAACTTCGACGCTTATGCGCTATTCAGCTATTTCTGCATCTGGCAATTTATTATTTTTGAAAACAAGTAATAAATAGTCCCTGGTCGCAAAACCTGCGCTATATCAGGTTTCTGTCCTGAATTAAACTATATGTAAGACTACCGGCGGACACAAAAGGCCTACTGTACAGCACAGCAAAATATCAATATGGTTGCAAATTGCATAAGTTCTATTAGGCTGCCAGCGTAATACAGTTGTTGGATTTGACTAAAGCAAGTGTTCAGACATCCCTTATCTAATGAGTTAGCGAATTGTTGAACCATTGCGGGATAGCTGAATAAAAGGGTATGTGTGTAAGCAACAAGGGACAAAATGATTGAAACGCGGGAACCAATTAGAAATACGATTGCGCAATATCCGGAAGAACAAAAGCCGGTTATAATAATCTTGAAAAAAGTACGAAAAAGCTCGCTTTTTCACACCTACGCGACCAATTTATAACACAGCGCAATTCAACAAACCCCCTTTACTGGCTTCAAATCCAGGATACTTGTAAAGTATCGTGGCGGATAGTTTTTGTTTAAAATTTTAATAGTTCATAATCAAATTACAACCACCAAAACAAGTTTCAACATGAAACAACTCTTCCACTTGTTAAAACCAGCACAGCGCAAAAGTGACGCTCGATGTTTTACAAGGTTAACTCAGATTAGCAGTCAATTAAGAATAAAAGCGGTTGCATGCAGCCTGCTATTCTTATTAAGTCTTTTTAGCCAGCCCAGTTTTGCCCAGGATGCCCGTAGATCAGATGTAACGGGCACCGTGGTCACCGAAAAAGGCGAAATCCTGCAAGGGGCCACTGTACAGGCAACAAATACCAGCACAAATCAAACTGTTTCCACGGTAACCGATGACAATGGAGCCTTTCTGTTCAGGAAGCTGGTTGTCGGAAATAAATACAATTTTAATTTTTCTTTTTTGGGATATGAACAGGAGTTGGTCAACGGCTTTGAAGTGAAGGGAACGGAAAAAAATTCGGTAACCGTGCGATTGAAGGAAAAGAATGCTATACTGGGCCAGGTTGTCGTTACGGCTCTGGGTATTGTCCAGAAAAAAGCGTCGCTCGGTTATTCGACACAGGAAATAAAAGGATCGACCCTCAACGAAGCACGGGATAATAATTTTATAAACTCGATTTCCGGCAGAGTCGCAGGGGTGAATATCATCTCTGGTACTACCGTGGGCGCCAGTGCGCGCATTACCATTCGCGGGGAGTCTTCATTAAATTATTTTAAAAACCAACCACTGGTCGTCATCGATGGCGTTCCTATTGGCAATGATCCGGTAACCAACCCGGGCGGTTCAACTCCGGACTATGGCAGTTCGCTGAGTGAACTGAATCCGGCAGATATCGAATCAGTAAACGTTTTGAAAGGAGCGGCGGCTTCTGCATTATATGGATCCAGGGCAGCCAGCGGTGCATTGGTTATAACTACTAAATCCGGTGCGAAGAGAAAGGGCGTCGGCGTGAATTTCACCAGCGGCTACACCTGGGAAAACCCATTGTTATTGCCTAAGTTTCAGAATTCATTTGGAGCCGGCAATGGCGGTCTCTACGAGGGATCCAATTTCGGGAACAGCAACAACGGCTTATACCCGAATGGCACCAATGAAGACTGGGACGAAAGCTGGGGACCGGCCACGAACGGACAATTGATGGCCCAATTTAATTCCCCTACCACGAATGGCTTTCGGGGAGCGGACGTTAACCTGCCCAACCGCGGAGACATTATCCCAACTCCATTTGTTTCCTACCCCAATAACATGAAGGATTATTTTGTCACCGGGCATACCCGGTATAATTCTGTGGCGCTAACAGGCGGTAACGACCAGGCAAATTTCCGGTTTTCCTATACCAACAATAACGAAGCAGGCATCGTGCCTAATAATAACCTTACCCGGAATGTGTTCAACCTTAAATCAAGTTATAAGTTATCCGATCGATTAACAGCAGACGTAGCAGGTACTTATACCAATACAAAAAGTACAAGCCGTCCAAATCTGGGTTATGACAATGGAACACCCATGTATGAGTTTGTGTGGTTTGACAGAAGTATCGACATGAATAGTCTGCGGAATTACTGGCAGCCGGGATTGGAAGGCATTCAGCAATTTTCACATGATTATGGCAACTCACATGATAACCCTTTCTTTACCGCCTATCAGAACACCAACGGTCAAACCAAAGATCAGATCTATGGTAATGTTAAATTGAATTATAAGATACTGGATAATCTGAGCGTTATGGGCCGGGTGGGAACGGATTACTTTAATGATTTCAGACCCTCTCAGAAGGCTTTCAGTAGTTTGAATAATCCCCAGGGCGCTTACAGTGAAACGACACTTCGTTACCAGGAAAATAACTATGATTTCCTCATCAACTATAAAAAAAATATAAACGATTTTCATTTCGACTTATCCGGCGGCGGAAATACAATGGAGAGAAAACGTAGTTCACGCTCAGCCAGTACCCAATCGCTCGTTATTCCGGGTATTTACAGCCTGAATAATAACGGCTCCACGGTTAATAATTCCGCTTACGATGAAAAACGCAGAACAAATAGCTTATATGCTTTTTTGCAAACTGACTACCAGGGTAAAATTTATCTCAATGTAACTGGCCGTAATGATTGGTCCAGTACTTTACCGGCATCGAGCAATTCCTATTTCTACCCATCTGTCAATTCCAGCTTTTTGTTAAACAGGATCTTCAAGATGTCTGAAAAGATCGATCTGTTGAAATTCAGACTGGCTTATGCGCAGGCCGGAAATGATGCCAATCCTTATAACATCCTCACCCCTTATGGTCAACAGCCACTATACAATGGAATTCCTTCCGTATCGGAAAGTGGCCAGTTAAACAACCTGAATCTGAAACCGGAAAAAAGCAGTACCTCCGAAATCGGTGTTGAAATTGCCCTTTTCAAAGGAAGACTCGGATTGGATGTAACGGCCTATAGCACCAGTTCCAAAAACCAGATTCTTTCGTTGCCTACACCGACATCTTCGGGATATAACAGCCGCGTGATCAATGCAGGTGAAATATCCAATAAGGGTATTGAAGTACAATTAAACGCAGTGCCGTTAAAATTCAGTAATGGATTTACGTGGAATCTTAATATCAATTTTGCCCGTAACGTCAGTAAGGTGGTTTCACTTTCACCTGGTGTGGATAGAATCGTACAGTTAGCCCCTGGTGAAGATGCATCTATCCAGGCAGTGGTCGGCGAACGCACGGGTGCACT
>JAOQAL010000429.1 GCA_025963615.1 Chitinophagaceae bacterium
ATTTCTTTTTTGCCGTCAGCTTTTTTTTCGTTGCTTAATTTGAAATTATAAAAATGTTGCAGGTACTCATTCAGAAAGTTGGCTGAGTTCTCCAGGTTGCTTCCTTCCAGGATAATTTTGGTAGAAGGAGTAATGGTAAAATTGCCCGCCACGTTGGGTTGTTTTAACTCGACAGGCCGTGGAATAATATTTACCTGGCTATAACTTATGGCTGCGGATAAAGCCGTAATCACCAATGCAAATCTTTTCATCGCTGGATATATTTACTGCAATGTACGCCGGTCCGTGAACAGAAGATATTTTCATTTATGGGAACATCGTGAATCAAACATGATTGTCTTTTAATTATTGAGAATGGGCAATACCAAATTACTGCTGTTTACTTCATCATGATAAATGCGGATATTGGCTTTTTGAAAATCGCTTTCCCGGGCTTCAGGAATTTTTATGAATTTTTGCGGATTGCGGTCAATGATCGGGAACCAGGTGCTTTGTATTTGTACCATGATGCGATGTCCTTTTTTAAACTGGTGTGCCACTTCATTCAGGTCAAATGAAATTTTTTCAATTTTGCCCGGTATAAATGGC
Source organism: Chitinophagaceae bacterium (assembly GCA_025963615.1). GTDB lineage: Bacteria > Bacteroidota > Bacteroidia > Chitinophagales > Chitinophagaceae > JAFDYH01. The sequence continues at coordinate 589 of JAOQAL010000429.1, forward strand.
TGCGGTTTCTCAAAACTATTCCTGAATTTTCCCCGGAAGACTTCCGCTCTTACCATTCGTTGATAACCTTTTATTTTCAGGTTACCAGAATCAGGAGTGGGGTTAAGCTCATCATCAGGCAAAACATCAATCAGTTTTACGATGAAATCAGCATCTGTTCCGGTTGTTGAAGCAAAAAGGTTAGCCCGTATCCTTCCCGTCAGTGTTAGGTCTTCTGTTAATACACCGGAGGTAAATAAAATTACGTCGGGCCGGCCTGCGGCGAAGCGTTGATTCTCCACCAGGTATTCATTATTCCGACCTGAATAAACACCCTGGGTATAGGGCACTGGTTTATTGGGATCGCTCAGGTATTCATCAAAACTTTTTGTGCCCACCGGTTTTTGCGTTGATAATTTTTGATTGGGTTGAAAATAAAAATTGGTGTTTTTACTTTTTGCCGGTGGCCATTCATCGTATTGTTTCCATTGGTTGCTGCCGGTTTCAAATACAGTAGCTTCTGCTGCATCAAAACGGCCTTTATCTTTCAGGTAAAAATCAAAGAACTTTGTTTCTAATTCCGCTTTATAGTATTCATTCAGGTTGCTGCCAAAATCAAGCGTGCCGAATTTATTCCAGTTGGCATCGGACCATGCACCATGGGTCCAGGGTCCCATCACGAGACGGCTGTTATTGCCAGGGCTTTGTTTTTCGATGGCTTCATAGGTACGCAGGGCGCCGAACATATCTTCTCCATCAAACCAGCCACCGACGACCAGTACAGCGGGCTTTATATTTTTTAAATGCGGTCTTATATTTCTGGACTGCCAGAAATCATCGTAGGTGTCATGATCAAGGGCTTGTTGCCAGATGATTCCTTTGTTATTATAAAATGAAGGCGCGTTTGCAGCCTTCAACGTTTTCATGTCAAGAAAAAACGTGTAGGCATCTTTTCTTTTTGCTGTAAAAACAGGAGCGTAATCTTCTCCCTTCTTATCTTTTTTCCCATCGAAATAACTATAGAAATCAAAATTGTCGAGCAGGAAGAAAGCGCCATTGTGATTGCAGTCATCACCGATAAATTCGTCGGTAACCGGCGCCTGGGGCGAAACGGCTTTAATAGCGGGATGCGTATCCGGCAACGAGGCTGAAGCATAAAAGCCCGGGTAGGAGATGCCCCAAAGGCCCACCCGCCCATTGTTCTTTGTATTTTTGATCAGCCAGTCCACGGTGTCATACGCATCACTGCTTTCATCGACCTCGTTCTTTGATTTTTTATTGTCAATAGCAGGAGTCATTTCAACGAAATGACCTTCGCTTTTATAACGGCCACGCACATCCTGGTATACGACAATATATTTTTCGTTTTGTAAAATAGTATTCGGTCCCAGCAGCTCAGGGAATTTGTCTACGCCGTAAGGCGAGCAGGAATAAGGAGTTCTTTCCATCAGGATCGGTGGAGGACTTGTAGTATTCTTTGGTTCATAAATGGCAGTGAACAAACGGACCCCATCCCGCATCGGAATATACACTTCCTTTTTGGTGTAATTATCATGAATGAATGCCGGAACTTCCGGGTTCTGCCAGGCAACGGCAGAGACCGGGGCGTATAAAAAAAAGAGAACGATTATGCTGAAAAGCCTGGTCATCCTAATCATTTTTGAGTACAGGCAATATAACGTTGCTGCTATTGTTCGCGTCATGGTAAATGCGGATTCCTGCCTTCTGGAAATCACTGTCACTGCATTCATAAATATTTACAAATTTTTGCGGGTTGCGGTCGGCCAGTGGAAACCAACTGCTCTGAACCTGTATCATGATGCGGTGACCTTTAAGAAAACGATGAGCCACATCCGGCAATTCAAATTTAACCTTTTCAATCTTGCCGGGTTTGAAGGCTTCGGGTTTTTCAAAACTATTGCGGAACCGGCCCCGCATTATTTCACCACGCACCAGCATCTGGTAACCGCCCATGGGGTAATTAACAACGGGCGATACCAGGTTATCGGGGAATACATCAATTACTTTCACTACGAAATCAGCATCCGTTGTAGTGATAGACGTAAAAAGATCAGCGACTACAGTTCCTGCCAGCGTTATATCCTGATCTAAAGAACCTGTTTGAAAGGTCAGTACATCCTGCCGGCGGGATGCGAACCGTTGGTCGTCGGTCATATATTCTCTGGTTCTGTTAAAATGTACATCTTCTGTATAGGGTACGGGGTGGGCAGGGTCGCTGATATATTCAGTAAACGCATTTTTATCCGGCGATTTACTCCAGGATAATTTTCCATTCGACTGCAGGTACATGGCTTTATCTTCTTTTTCAGCGGGTGGCCATTGGGAAAATTGTTTCCATTGATTCGCACCGCTGATAAATATGGTAGCTTCTGCGAGTTGTGAAACGTCGCCTTTGCCTTTCAGGAAATAATTAAAGAAAGGTATTTCAATCGTATTCTGATACCAGTAAGCGGTATTGGACCCGAACTGGATATTGCCCAGCTGCGTTCCATCGGAGGATGACCATTGCCCATGATACCAGGGACCTATTACTAATTTATTAAAAAGAGTAGCTGCATTTTTCTTTTCAATGGCTTTGTAGAGATTCCAGGCACCGAAGCAATCTTCAGCATCGAATAATCCGCCCACAGTCAGCATAGCGGGTTTTATATCGTTTACAAAATTTCTTGGATTACGGGCCTTCCACCAGTCATCATAATTGGGATGCGCAAACAGGTCGTTCCAGAATTGCATACTATCTTTCAAAAGTTTCGAAAAATTTTGCAGTGCGCCAATCTGTAAATAAGTCTGGTAGTTATCGTTTCGGGGCATTGTGACTTCAAATGATGAGCCCACGGTTGATGGCTGACGATGTGGAAGGCCAAAGCCTCCCGAATAAAAGGAAAAAGCATCCATCAGAAGAAAAGCTCCATTGTGATGCCAGTCATCACCCCGGAACCAATCGGTGACCGGCGCCTGGGGGCTTACGGCTTTTAACGCGGGATGGCCGCAAAGAGCTGCCATGGTGCTGTAAAAACCAGGGTAGGAAATACCAAATACGCCAACACGGCCATTATTATTATCCAGATTTTTTATCAGCCAATCGATGGTATCATAGGTATCGCTGGCCTCATCAATATCCCGGGTGGTTTTTTTATCAGGATTAAAAGGACGTATATCAATAAAGTCCCCCTCACTCATCCAACGGCCCCGTACATCCTGTATTACGATGATATAATTTTCCCTGGCATAGTACCGCCAATGGCTGGCCCATAAACGGGATGTAAAATCAGTTGAACCATACGGGGCACAGGAATAGGGTGTGCGGTTGATCAGAATAGGATGTTTTTCCGTAACATCTTTTGGAATGTAAACGGTTGTAAAAAGTTTTACGCCATCCCGCATCGGGATGGGGATCTCTTTTTTAATAAAATTATCTTTTATCCAGGCGCTGTCCTGGGAATTTTGTTGCGCTGTAACATGTATGAAAAACAAGATTACCGCTGTTG
>JAOQAL010000441.1 GCA_025963615.1 Chitinophagaceae bacterium
CTTTCTTTTGTGGCGAGCAAATGTTTTTGCACAGGATACTACAATGCGCTGGGAAAACCGGCCGGAAACCTTTAAAATCAACGGCAAATTCATTGAAATGCATACCAGCTCTGAAAAATATTTTTGGGGCGACAGTCATGAATCCGGCTATGACTTTCCTTATTCCCAATTTTACTATCGGAATATAACTGGCAGCTTTACTGCTGAAGTAACTGTAATACTAACCGATCTCAGTAATGATAATAACGAGGGACTGCTGCTTAAATTAAATCAAACAAACTGGATAAAGCTTTATGTTGGAAAGGAAAATAATCTATTCAGGCTGAATACAGTGTATGCCAGCGACTATTTCCACGCAGATTATAATACCCTCCCTGTATCCGTAAAAAATAATCGGTTATGGCTGCGTATGAATTGTAAATATGATGTACTATATTTAAGTTACTCTACAGATGGCCTTGTGTTTCAGACGGTCCGGATCTTAAATCTGCCGGGGCATTATAAATCCTTCCGTATAGGCCTGATGGGCGACTCTCCAATGTCCGGTGGCTTTGACGCTCTGTTCGAAAATTTCAGCGTCAAATCAATTCAATAGCGAAATTACTGAGTTTTATGATCTGGGTAATAAAGGAAGAAAGTAAAATGATGAATACCGCAGGGTGACACATACCGAAGTCCGTTCAGGGGACATTCAGTGAAAAGAAAGTCTCTGGTTTGTGAACCGTGGGTTTGACGGCCGTATTTACCAGATAATAGCTGGTAAAATTAGACGAGCTTTCAAGTTTGAGAATGAATTAATGCTTGTGGATTATTCCAGTGCCTAATAAACTATGCCTGGAATGGTTAATGGGTGTTCCTTCTGAAAAAGCGAAAGCTATGTCAGGGATTTCCTCAGCGGTTGGTTTGACCTGGATGTTGACCTAAGCGTTTTTTACAGGCAGCTTAATGCCAATGAGAAGCTGGCTTATATGGCGGAATCTTATAAAGGCCTGCGTTTTATAGGAATACCCGACATTTCGAAGCAATATCCTGGGCCATAATCGGTCAGCAGATTAATCTTAAGTTCGCTTATACGCTTAAGCGCAGACTGATTGAGCAATATGACGACTTTATCGTTTACCAAAGCGAGAAATATTATCATTTACCCCATTAGATGATCACAATCGATCTTATGGGCTGCGATTTACTTCCTTACGAAATAAGCATCTGTAGAGACACTGTCAGAACCATTGATACATGAACTATGTAAGATTAAATTTTTATTGTCCAGCTGAATAATCGTTTCGGTTTTTATCGCTGGCATATCGCTCGCCTGTCCTGTAGGAAGATCTGTCCTGGTCAGCGTTAAAGTTGCGCCTGAGATTTGGTAGCGATATTTAATAAAACGAATCCAGTCAAGACTTGCCCCGCCAAAAGGAGGGTTACCCGGACCACGGAAAAAAACAGCTGACAGGTCAGTATCGAATATTGCATAATCAGCACTGCTAAAGGCATCGGCTTTAAGGGTAGTATCCTTGGTAACTCCATTGCTTGTTTGACTTACGTGCAGCTCGGTTTCATTCCATTTACCGATAATTGACGCCGGGTGTTCCTGATTAGACTTGTTGCAGGCCAATAAACAAATTGTAACGGCTGCTGTCATTAATAATGCTTGTTTCTTTTTCATGTTTTTAAATCCAAAATCTTTTTAAGTCTAATACGAACTTTGATCATCTGGTGCTACAAAAAATTATTATTTATTTTAATTAAGACGTTGAAAATCAATTGCTCCCCGCCCAATAATAACATCGCTCAAATTTATCAGGTAAGCAACAAATCCTCTTTCATTAGCTAGGTTTCTCATAACAAATAGATTTTGTTTATTAAATTAATTTGTAATGTATCTCCCAACCCCGACTACTTCGCAAATTTTTTTGAACCGGCAACACAAAGAATTACTCCAACAGTGATGCTTAACATACCAATGCTCACCTTTTCGTGAAGTAAAGTAGCGGCCAGCGCTAATCCCAAAAATGGCTGTAACAATTGTAACTGCCCCACAGCTGCAATACCTCCTTGGGCCAACCCGCGATACCAAAATATAAAACCAATCAGCATACTGAATAGTGAAACATAAGCAAGGCCAATCCAAGCGGGTGTACCAATTCCTGTGATTGATAATGGAAGCAGGAAGAATGTTATAGGTGCCATAAAAGGCAATGACAGCACTAATGCCCATGAGATTACCTGCCATCCTCCTAATGTTTTCGAAAGTTTTGCTCCTTCGGCATAGCCGAGGCCGCACAATATAACTGCCAGTAACATCAGGATATCACCAATAGGTGATGCGGAGACACCTTGGGCGATTGCAAAACCTATGACAAGCAAGCTTCCTGCAATTGAAAATAACCAAAATGCCGGACGAGGACTTTCACCTCCACGCATGACACCGAATATTGCCGTTGTAAGTGGCAATATGCCAATAAATACAATAGAATGTGCTGAAGTAACATGCTGTAAGGCCAGGGCTGTTAATAACGGAAAACCGACCACTACACCTATTGCTACTATAACTATGGAAAAAATCTGTCCTTTTGCAGGCAGTTTTTCCTTAAAAATCGACAAAAGGCAAAGAGCAAACAAGCTTGCGATGGTTGCACGGGCTACCGTTAAAAACACAGGGTCAAAATCCTGAACAGCCGCCCTTGTTGCAGGCAACGAGGCGCTGAAAATCAATACACCGATAAAACCATTTATCCAACCCCCGCTACCGCTTTCAGTTAAGTTATTATGATATGATTTATGATTGCTCATCTTATTGCGATTATTATCTTATACAAAAGTAAACAAGAAGCAAGGATAAACACAGACACAATTTTGTTAATTTTAATGGATACAATTATATTTGCAGAATGAGGACAGATTTTCTATATAGTGAAATAGCAAACGGAATTGCCGGTCAGATAACAAGTGGGGTGTTAAAATATGGAGACAGATTACCTTCTGTAAGGATGTTATGTAAAGCATATAGCATAAGTATGAGTACTGCAAAGCGAGTGTTTCTGGAGTTGGAGGCTCAATCGTTAATCGACGCAAAGCCTCAATCAGGCTATTTTGTAAGCCAACTACCTTCTCTAAAACTTCCCCTTCCTGAAGTAAGCCGGCCATCATCTATCGCTAACGGAAATGAACCAAACGAATTGATCAGTAAAGTATATGCCAATATGGGAAATAATGATCTCACACTTTTTTCCATTGGAGTTCCTTCCGGAGATCTGCTTCCATTGGCAAAGTTGAAAAAAGAAATCATACGGGCCACACGCGAGCTTAGCGGAGGTGGCGCAGCGTATGAACTTTTGCAGGGCAATGTTAAATTGCGGAGGATCATTGCTGTCCGGTCGTTAGCGTGGGGAGGGAATTTGCATGAGGATGATCTGATAACAACTAACGGTGCAATGAACGCACTCTCTTTTTGTCTGATTGCTCTGGGAAAGCCAGGGGATACTATAGCTATAGAAAGCCCTTGTTATCCTGGCATTTTGCAGTTGTCAATAAGCCTCGGGTTTAAAATACTGGAGCTGCCAACACACCCTGTTACGGGCTTAGATATAGATGCCTTAAAGCAAGCTATTCCAAAAATTAATCTTTGTTTGTTGGTTCCCAATTATAACACTCCTTTGGGCAGCTGTATGCCTGATGAACATAAAAAAGAAATTGTTGCCCTTTTGTCCAAACATCAAATTCCGCTAATAGAAGATGATATATACGGCGACCTTTATTTCGGCACGCAACGCCCAAAGTGTTGTAAATCGTTTGACAGAGAAGGAAATGTTTTATGGTGCAGTTCTATTTCAAAAACCCTTGCACCAGGCTATCGTGTGGGCTGGGTGGCTCCCGGCAAATACAAAGAAAAGCTACTAAAGCTAAAACTGATCCATTCTATATCCTCCGGCTCTGTTGTACATGAAGCCGTCGCCAATTTCCTGACTACAGGTAAGTACGAAAATCATTTACGTCACCTTCGCCGCACTTTACAGGTTAACTATCAAAATTATTTACATACTATAGGCCAATATTTTCCGGAGGGAACTAAGACGAGCAGACCCCAGGGCGGGCTTGCTCTTTGGGTTGAATTTAGGAAGGAAATTGATACCACCAAACTATATGATTTGGCTATTAAACAACATATCAGCATTGCACCGGGACGAATGTTTACCTTGCAAAATCAATTTGAAAATTGTATGCGGCTTTGTATTGGCTTACCCTGGTCAGAGGACATAAAGCTTAAATTGAAACAACTTGGAAATCTTGCTAAAATGATTTGATTTTTATAGCAATCTTAGTGGTTCAGGCTATGCTTTTTAGGCTCTCTTCACGAACTCAAATCTTTTCTTTTACAAAATAGCCGCTCGTATTTGATCCATAGACGGTTTTAATCACCTGCCTGGTTGCCTTATCCATAAAAACCAGGAAGTCAAGCGCTCCCGATTTTACGTTTAATATATATATCGGTGTGTTATGCCCATTGGGCCCGACGATCAGGTCTAAACTTATCTTTGTTATCTCTATAAGTGATCCCTCAGGCTTATTCTCATCGAATACGTAAAATTGCAATGGCTGCAATTTTTCCACGGGCAATGTGCTTAAAATAAGTTCGTTGAGATAACTGTCGAAGTAGCCTTTTTTTACCGGTTTTCTGCCGTCAAAAGCTGGCTGTCCTTTTTTTTCTGAATGAACCACCACTCCGTCTTCGGAGTAGTCGTATTTGTTTTTAAAATCATTTCCTTTTGAAACAACGGATATCGGCATCAATCCGGGAAAAACGCTTACACTGGAATCTTTTTTACCGTCATTCCTAATCTGTAAATATGTTATGGTGTGCTTTATGGAGTCCACCCTTGTAACCAAGTTTAAAACAGCTTCCCTTGTGGTTTGATTATTTTTGTCTACCCATGAAATTTTATGGAACAGGCTGTAGTTTTTGAGGTATTGGTTGTGGATTGCGGTGTCACCCGGAAAAATTATCGTCTGAGCAAATGAGATACTTTCAGCTGATAATAAGCAAAATAGTATCAGCAAAGGTGTCTTTAGTTTAAGAGTTTTCATATTTTATCTATTTGAGTTGCAATGGTCGTCCTAAAAAAAAACCATTTATTAATACCAAAATTATTTTGGACTCCGCTGTTTAGTCGTATCCGTTTTATTTGTTGATCTTTAATATCTGCTGCCAGTCTGTTAAACCCACGTGTTCAGCTGCCATCCGAACAGGTAGCAGTTTTTCACGCTGCACTGCATTAATTACCTCCTTAGTGTAAGCAGCAGGCTCTGTGGCTGACTGGATATAATCACTCGCCCAAAGGAATTTATCATTGCTCAGATAACCCGCCAACGCACCCTCGCTCCCGATTCCGTCGATAGGAAAGAGCTGAACCGCGCCATCCGCTAACAAAATCATTTTATCTATGGCCACAAAATTCATTTTCCGCGGATGTTTTTGCAGTTCATCTGGCTTAAGCGTCCATTTGCGGTTAACCACTTTTTCCAGGAATAAACGAGAAGCTCTGTGCGATATGATTGTTGCTCCCTTGCTTACCCAGTAACGTACGCCCCCGATATGCGGCCAGGCTAGGTCGGTAACGATTACCACCATCTTAGAACTGTTCGGAAAAACACTTTTGATCAGTTGCTCGTCCTGGCGTGCGCGCTCTTCGCTCAGCGTTGCATCCAGCAGATAAACAGTACCGTTGATCTGCGTGAATGTCTCCGTATAATAATTATTCTTTGAAAGGTAGGTTTGGTCACTCACCTTAACCAGTACCGGCTGCGGAGAGTTATACCATTCGCGATTCACAGCAGGTTTACCGGTTGAAGGGAGTTTTATATACTTGTCAAATATTTTTGTTGTGTCCATAAAGCTGCTTCTTCCCAGGGTACGGTAAGACATTGTTTCACCGTCCTCTATCCGGAATGAGCTCGCCGGGTAGAACGCCCCGTCAGTTAACGTCCAGTTACTGTATACAATTTCGATATGCTGCTGTCCCCAAAGGCTGCTCAGCACCTGGTAATCAAGCTTCACCGGAAAGAAAGTTTTCAGGTCAATTAAAAGCCTTTCTGTATTTGACGCCGTGCTCCGCTCAAATACAATCCGGTCATAATCGCGATAGGTCTCATTTTTTACCTGTTTTACTGTTGTATCCGCTGCCCAGTCCTGAATAACGGCCCAGGCGTTTTGTTGGTCATACGAATATGGCGCGGCAATACAGTTTGTGTCCCGCACCAAATATGATTTCCTGTTTCCCAGGTAGAGTTCCATGGGGCCATCGGGGCCGCCTCCGACTCTTATCGTACTTAAAAATATATTGCGGGACGCATTTATCTTGGTATAATACCACGCTTCAGCATTTATAGCAGTTGTAAAAAATGGGGCATAAGTACGGTCTGATTGCTCCCTTCCTAGTGTTGCGTCGCTGTAATAATAATGGAACACAGGTTTGGCTGTTTGAACTATGCCTAAGGCTGCTTCTGACTTTTGTAAAATCTGATTCGGTGTTTCCTGCGCATAACTCTTTCCGGTAGCCGCAGCGATCAGCGTAATTAATATTATTTTCTTTAACATATGTAAATTTTTAATTTAGATCAGGTACAAAGCCGTTACCTGTGCTTTTAGGTATTTAAGGGATACAATCGATAGTTTTGTTATCATTTAATGTTTTTGTACAATCATTTCAGAGCCGTTTAAATCAAAGGTTATCTTTCTACCGATCCAACTGAGCGATACGATGCCATATATCAGGATACCGGCATTGCTACCGCCATGCTTATTTTGCTGGTCGTGCTACAGGTGTGTTGCTATTGAACATATCCCGGTACATTTTCCAGCCGGTAGGTGTTTTTTTCCAGAGTACCAGGTATTTTCCAACCCCGACGGATACGTCATTTGCCGCAAACATTTCGTAATTACCCTGCTCTGTGACATATTCGCCCTGATACTCAAAGAAATTCAGTGAAGTGAATTTAATGTTTCGGACACCGCTCTTGTAAGCAAACTTAAAGAATGCAAGTTGCCCCTGGACACCGCAGATAATGGGTGCATTTGGCGACATAATACAGGCATCCGGTGAATAACAGTTTATAAACAGAGAAGAATCTCCTTTGATAAAGGCTTCGCCATAAACTTTATTAACTTTTTGAATTTCTGACTGGTACG
>JAOQAL010000442.1 GCA_025963615.1 Chitinophagaceae bacterium
CGAGATAAGCCAACAAAACGAAAGGTGCCAGATTTCTGGTGATTGTAGTGAACGGATTTTCTGTCTTGGATTTTTGAAATATATCCAGGCAAAAAGCGGCCAGATGAAAAACATCAGCAACACGTGATATGGCACCGTGGCGACAAATGATTCTGATTTTAAAACTGAAATTCCCGGTGCAGGAGCCGGCGTCTTGTAGACAATAGCATAAATTATCGAAATGGCTGTGGCCAGGACCGTTACTATAACATAAGCCGTAAAAAAAAGTACCAAAGCACGTGAAAAATATATTTTCATTTTAAGTGATTTAATTTAGCGCGATGATAATACTTTTTTAAAGGCCTGAGTTATATCAGAAGGAGTATTACTTACATAAAACGGATAGTTCATGAAAAATAAAAATAAAAAGAGAAGGACTTTCATCTTTCCCTTTCGTTGAGGGAGGTGGGCTTTTATCGAACCAGTTTTTGGAGGGTTTGATGCTTTTGGCGGGTATATAAAAATGGAAATGCATGCCTGGTTGAAAATAGATTCAAACCGGATAATCACGTATATTTCTGCAAAGCACTACCTTACTAACGTTGTGGTAAGCATGATGGATTTACTGGGTTATACCAGTAATTTGCTCTCAAAATTATTCTTCATGCTTTCCCGTAAATCCTTTCTTCAATCCACAGGTCTTGCTGCGGGCGCAGCCCTTGTTCCGGGTTTTTCGTTGGCCCTCACCCCTGGCTCAATTGCCGCGGGTAGACCCATCCTGACAAAACCTGAACGATCCAATTCTTACTGGTACATAGGGCACTTACTCTCAGTGCTGCTTGACTCAGTGGATACAGGTGGGCAGTTCTCTTTGCTCAAAATGACTGAACCCAAGGGGCTGGAACCCCCACCGCATATTCATACACGGGAAGACGAGATATTCACGCTGCTCGAAGGGGAAATGATGTTTACATGCGGCGGAGAAACCTTTCATGCCAAAACAGGAGACACCATGTTCCTTCCAAAGAACATCTTACATTCCTTCCAGGTTGTGACGGAAAAGGCCGAAGTGTTGATCGCTCTGACCCCGGGAGGTCTGGAAAAATTCTTTATTGAAATGAGCATGAAAGCTCCTGAAATGAGAGCGCCACCTATGCCATCAGGACCACCGGATATTCAACGGCTGATTACAACAGCGGGCAGGTACGGTGTGAAGTTCCCGAAGCGACCTTAAGACTTTTTTCAATGCCTGTCATTCAAAGTGGTTGCCAGTTCCTCAATTACTGCTAAAGGTGTTTTGAGCATATCCGTATGCATTTTTTCATTCTGCAGGTTTTCATAACCCCACGCAAGAATGCGTTCGATCACTGGGAGCAGGGTCTTGCCGGTGTCAGAAAGAATGTATTCGGTCCTGGGCGGGAAACCCGGAAAGCTGCTTTTAGTGATTATGCCTTTTCCTGCAAAAAAGCCCAATTCTTCTGCTAACGCTTTGTCGCTAATTCCCGGCAGTAAAACCTTCAGTTCACTAAAACGCCTGGCACAGTTGCGAAGGTTCCATAGCACACCAATTCGCCAGCGTCCGCTTAAAAACTGAAGTGTGAACTGTATTGGGCAGCCTGTATATAAACCAGCTTCCATTTCCATGCGGGGAGGTTTTGTTCATTCAAGGTACGCTGGATTGAACATCCAAAGAAACTTTAGGCCACAATTTCGCCCGCACTATCACTAGCATATTATCGCGCCGTTGTTGGTCGCCTGACAGAATCCCGGATGCTACCTGCAGCTTTAGTTCTTCTTGTTTTTTAAGTATTGTAAAGCAGCATCCAGCACGGCATCTTTGTTTTCCAGGTAGTCCTTTACCGTAGGCGACACGCGTATGGCTGGTTGAATACCGTATCCGACAAATTCTCGGCCATCCGGGTATCTGTCTTTTTTAACGCATACCCGGGCAGAGCCGCCGCCCGGCAAATCAAACCGGTAGGGCATTCCTGAACTGCCATTGGTAGGTTCACCTATTGTCGTGATGTGCTTTTGGTTGTCTGCGGCAATCAGAAAGTCTTCTGCTGCGGATTCCGTGTTACTACCTGTTAGTATAGCCACCGGGGCGTTTATTTTTAAAGTGCCTGGGTCGATCTTTGACCGAAAAGTTCCCGGTTTGTCAAAAACTGCATAGCCATTATATAGCAACCACGCTTCTCTTTTATCTGCGTTTCCTGCGGTATCGGCAAGGTTTACATACCGCCCGATGGCTTTCAGGTAAGGATCATGCAGCCTGACCATCGAAGAGGAAGCTACCAGCACCGAATCCTGTATAAAATGTTTTAGTATGTTAAATGCTATGCCATCGTCACCTCCTCCGTTGTTGCGCAGATCAATGATGACTCCTTTTGTTTTTTCCAGCGAAGGGAGCAGGTTTTCAAAGAGCGGACCTATTTTGGGATCGGAAAAAGAATTCAGCGCCACATACGCGATGTTGCCATCAAAGGTTTTATGTTCCAGTAACCCCTTGTTTTTTTCTTCTGTGTATTCGTCTATAGGAAGGAAAATACTGTCCCTTGTTCTGGCATGGGTAAGTGTATATTCTGCCTCCTCTCCACCAGGCTTTTTGATCTTTACCACAAAAGTAGATCCGGGGAATCCTTTGAGCAGCATGCTCGAAGCGATATCAACTCTAACGTAGTCGGTAGAAGCGGATATGTAGGGAGCGATACTGTCCCTTATGTATTGCTCTGTCGGTAATCCGTTAACCGAAATAATTTCGCTTCCTAACGGAAACCGGTCGCCATCTTTTTTGAATGTTCGTTTAATGATCACTTTGCCCGCAACTCTCTTTAAGACCAACAGGTAATCCCCGAATGTGTTATACATGTAATTTACACCGGCGATTGGGGGAACGGTGATTTGGGTGTGGCCATCTTTGAGTAAGGCACAAAATTTTTCCAGTAACCGGTAATAGGCATAGTCATTCCGGCTCGCAATAACCTCAGGTATCAGTGCTTTATAAGCACTGTCCCAGGAATAGCGGCTGATGTTATTGAAATAGGCAAAATTATAATTGACCTCCTGCCAGAACTTCGACAGGCCGAATACTTTGTCTGCGGCAGTAAGGGTATTGGCAATTTGTGCATGCCCCTGAACAGGATTAAAGGAGATTCCCAAATGGATGATCAAGCCAAATAAAAAGGATTTTTTTCGCATACTACCATTTTTACCGTTGTTGAATGATGACTTCTTGCTGTTTATCCATCGATGCAAAATATTTAGCACCAAGGTTTAGTGTTATCGTCGTGAGATTGGGGGGGTAAAATTCAGGTTGCGATAAGGAACTTTTCTATAAACTTCTCCGTTGCACAAAGTAAATAAAAAAAAGGAAGATTTTCATCTTTCCCTTGTTGCCCGAAGTGGTTTAGGTTCAAGAAAATTTATTAAAGAGTTGACCTATTTAGCGCAGCTAAATGACTTATGATCAATAGGTTAAAATGAAATTGGGGAGTTTAGATTTTTGAGTTTTTCTTTTCCGCAGGGCGTGCTTAACGATAAATCCCTTCTCCGAAGATGTCTCTCGAAGAGGATTCTGCGCTCAGTGTGTTGCACATCCCATTTTGCACAACGCAAGTACAGTTTAGAAAGTGTTTTTGAAATCTTAACCATGGTATTTTACGTTACCGGCAGCTGTTTTCCCTTCTGTTACTTCTATGAAAACTACAGCAATAATAATTTCTGCATTAAAAGATTAACTTTACACAATGGATGATCAGGCTCCCAAACCCCAACGCCGTATTCGTTATAAAGGAACACATCCAAAATCCTTTACCGAAAAATACAAAGAGCAACAACCTGAATTATATTCAGCCGATGTTGCAAAAGTGATGGAACAGGGGCGCACACCCGCGGGCATGCACCGTTCTATTTGCGTGAACGAAATCATGGATCTTCTCAAACCAATGCCAGGAGAAATTGGCCTTGATGCCACACTCGGTTATGGCGGCCATAGCGCGGAATTATTAAAACGTTTACAACCAGGTGGCTTACTCTATGCGGTCGATGTAGACCCGTTTGAATTGCCGCGCACCAAGGAACGCCTTGCGGCATTGGGTTATGGGCCGGAACAGGTTGTGATTAAAAAAATGAATTTTTCCGGGATCGATCAAATTGTTTCAGAAGCGGGCTTACTAAATTTTGTATTGGCCGATCTTGGTGTTTCTTCCATGCAGATCGATAATCCGGAAAGAGGTTTTTCGTTTAAAGTGGAGGGGCCATTAGACTTACGCTTAAATCCATCCAACGGAAAATCAGCTGCTGTTTTTTTAAAAAACATTTCGCCTGAAAAATTAGAAGCGGTGTTTGTTGAGAATTCAGACGAACCGCATGCAAAACTGATCGCAGAAACTATTGTAAAAAATATTGCAAGGGGCAATGCTATTACAACTACCACACAATTACAAAAGATCATTACAGAAGCAATGGAGCCGGTTTCAAAAAAAGACCACAAAGAAGAAGTAAAGAAATCTTGCCAGCGATGTTTCCAGGCATTGCGCATTGCAGTAAATGAGGAGTTTGGTGTGCTTGATAAATTTCTTGAGAAACTTCCTGCATCACTCGCGCCGGGCGCACGCGTAGCTATTCTTTCTTTTCATTCCGGGGAAGACCGTCGTGTTAAAAAATCATTTCAGCAATTTT
>JAOQAL010000528.1 GCA_025963615.1 Chitinophagaceae bacterium
AGATAATAACTATGGCCCCGGTGAATAATAATAGAAGGTTGCAATTCATTGTTTGCCAGGTATTGTATCAGGCTATCCTGTGAGCGGGCATCCAGGTCCTTTTTCTCATCGAGCGGCAGGCTTGAAAAGATGCTTACAGGTGTGCCTTTTACAGACCGTACTTCTACCCAGTTGGCTTTTCTGATGATCTTCCAATTGGCATTGCCCTGGAATTGCCCCAGGAAAATGTTGAAGTAGGTCTGGCCATCTTTATCACCGTAAAAGAACTGCTGAATGACGATCCTTTTTTCAGTCCCTTTCAGCAGCGCGTTAGGCATGGTGTATACGGGATTGATGCCGAGTTCGGTTGTGATATCAATCTTCCTGGAAGTGTCCATAGACTGGAAGATCGTGTTCAACAGGTGATAAATATTCTGTCCGCGCCTGTTGTGGAGCGACTGCGTTTCATTCAGCTTCCATTGCACCTGGTCGAGAACAAGTTTGCGTAGATCCTTGTCGTAAATGCTTCCATAAGCATCAGCTACATCAACAGCATCTTCAAGCGAACCGGTTTTTTCCAGCCCATTTACAAATGCCGTCATCAGAACTTCTTTCGTGGAATCATCCATTTTTTTAAGGAAGTGATCCAGGGTATTATAGGCTGCGCACATTTTGATAAATTTCCGGTAATAGTCTTTATGGACCATCTGCATGAGCTTATCTGATTTCTTTCCATGCAGGTTTTTCATAATGCGCGGATATACGCCACTTACGAAGCTGGATGTATACATCTCATCTTCCCCCATGACAGCCAGGTAGTATAGTTCCTGTGCTGAAAGTCCCTCAAGCCTTCTGAAACGCACCGAGAGATCACGCTCGTTATGCAGCGCATTGATTTCGTTAATAAACATATCTACTGCCTTTGCCTGCAGTTTACTGGTTAATGCCTGTAAAGCCATCGGTGTATCGCTGTTCTGTATACGCCCGGCATAACTTATCCTGGTTTTTACCAACAAGGAAAAATAGCCACGGCTGTTCTCGTTTTCGACAAGCGGCTTGATGGTTTCCATGGTCAGCTCACCGCGATAAATCTGATCAAGAAACGGAAAGTACATGCGCCCGGTTTTCATGCCAGCCATTTCTGCAATGGTCTTAACCAGCGGATGCGCGGAAGCCCTGATCTTCCTGGACAAGTTATCGCCGACAGCAGCGTAATTATATAAAGCATCGGGATTGCGAAAAGCAGCGACTATGATAAGACTGTCTGCAGAGGGATCTTTCAGGTGATTTGACAGGTAACTGAAAATATCATCCCGTTCCTCCCGTTTGTCTTTCGATGCAACAATTTCTTTGGCGATCTTGATACCCTCGTTGGATTGTAGTGCGTAGTTGTCAACCAGTATCTTTACAATAGCTACATCATAGTTCTTCACAAGGCTTACAATGGAACCTCCATTTATATCGAGCTTCATGGCCGCGTCAAATGCTTTGAGAAGATCTGGAAGTGATGCCACGCTTAACTTGCCGGATTTATGGTAATACATAAAGCCAATCAGCATTTCATTCATACCACGCAGCCACTTGAACCTGGCGCCATTATCGAGCTGGTCGTTCCCTTCTATAAAAGCGCGCATGTCGGTAATCAGGGTGCGTATATTTGTGGTCAGTGCCACGTTGCTACCATCATCGCGGAAACCCGGTAATGTAAGGATCGTATTCAACGAACCGACGATGCTTTCATGGTGCAGTACACGGGCTGGTGGTATAGCCGGCATCGTCAATTCTTGCTGCGCACAAACGGAAATAATCAGCACCCAACTCACACATATCAATAACATCTTCTTCATTCCTTACTGATAAAGCAAATCTGTTGCCACGCCTTGCCAGCCTATATGTTCCCAGAGTGTTGATTTTTTTCAACTGATAACACCCCGTTTTTTCCTCATCTAGATGATTAAATTAAAAAATGAAATACCATTGGCGTTTCCTTAACAGTAGCAGGAATTATTATTTTAATCTGGTAGCTATATTTTAGTGGGCCGAATACAATGCAAATCACGGCTATGGGCAAGTTTAATATGATCGGTTTGTTTTTAAAAATAATTCTTAATGTATTCGTTGTTCGGTATTAGCTTATATAAACGACCTTCACTATTGTTACTTTACATGAGTTGTATCCAATAAAAAGAGACGTCAAAAACTGGACGTCTCCTCAAGTGGAGTCGAGGGGAGTACAATCGAACCCCTTATCCCATTTTTATCATTTATCAAGGGATTGAAAATTGCTTAACTTCTTCTGTAACCACATTAAATTTCAATCATTTAAACTGTCTCAGGGATATTGTAAACAAATGAGTGCCCCTTACTGAATTAGCTGTGCATTTTTGCTAATTTGCGGCTGCGATGCAAAAGGTTTTCTTAACGGTTATTTTATTGGGCATACTACAGGGCGTAATTGTTACTGCCCTATTACTTTTTTCTAAATTGAATAAAAAGCCAAACCGGATACTGGCGCTTTTAATTTGGTTGATCACCCTGGCCATCTTCAACCTGTATGGCAATAACTCAAATTGGTTTGGTTCACCTGCACTCAGGGATATTGCCCAGGTAATTCCCATGATATTTGTCATGCCAGTAGGTCCCTTAATCTGGTTGTATGTACAGTCCCTCCTGAACCCGGATTTTAAAATCCTGAAAAAACAACGCCGCCACTTTTATCCTGTACTGGTTGATCTTGTTCCCTCCCTCACCATCATCATTTATATTTTTGGGAGAGCCACCAACCTGTTTGTGACAAACCCCGGACCGTGGGCAAACTTCCTGGATAACTATAATGTGTATGCAGATATTCCAAGATGGTTATCCGTCAGTTGGTATGTCTGGTTATCCGCAAAATACCTTTCGGCCCATAAAACCGCGACTGGTGAAAAGACACACGTAAATAAAAATAATTTTAAATGGCTGATGCAATTTACCAGGGTATTTATGGTTTTTCAAAGCATCTGGTTACTATACCTTGTTCCTTATGTTATTCCGCGGTTCACCGGTTTTATGTTAGATACCTTCAATTGGTACCCCGTATATATTCCAATGGCTGTCCTTATTTATTGGCTTGGGATAAAAGGCTACAATATATCCTACCAGCAAACAGCAGCCGACAAAAAAATGAAAGCAAATAATTTAACGCCTGAACAAATTGCACAGGCTGTTACTGCTTTGACTAAAGCCATGGAAAAAGATAAAGCATACCTGAACCCCGATCTGAACCTGGCGTCCATGTGCCGCATGACCGGTTTGCCGGCTAAAACCATTTCAGCGGTACTTAACCAGCATTTACAATCAAGTTTTAATGCATTTGTAAATGGTTACCGGATAGAAGAATTTAAAGACAAACTCTCTAAGTCAGGTTGGCAACACCTGAAGATCAGCGCGCTTGCTGCAGAATCTGGTTTTAATTCACAGGCGACCTTTCAGCGGGCGTTTAAAGAATTAATGCACATATCTCCTTCTGAATACATGAAATCGGCAGCTTTGAATACTCAAATCGAGATTTGAGAACAGGTATTTGACAATTTTACTTCCACGTCCGGGAACTTTGCTACAAATATTATTGACGATGAAATTCATTGTAACGATGGCTCTCGGCCTGGTTTGTTTAAGTACCCATGCGCAAGGAATCGATAGCTTAGAAAATAAAATGATGGATCCTGTGGCCATGCATGCGGATTTCACTTACCTCAAACTGCTTTTACAGGAAACCCATCCCGGTCTATACAGGTATACACCTAAAGAAGCTATGTTGTTTAAAATGGATAGCTGTGAGTTATTACTGGATAAGCAAATGCCCTTTTACGAATTCTATAAAATAATTGCTGCGTTGATCGCTGATATTCATTGTGCCCATACCAGTTCCCTTCCGCTAAAGAATATAGAAGGTTATTTTAACGGGAATATGAAAACGTTGCCGTTCTTTCTTTTTCCTCTCCAGGATAAAGAATATGTGCTGTTTAACTGTACAGAGGATTGGAGCATTCTGCCCGGATTTGAGTTGCTAAGTATTAATGGCCAGAGTATAGACAATATCAAAAAGACAATCAGCAGGTTTTATTGGTCGGATGGGTTTATTAAAACAGCAGACAATGTTGCCTTCAAAGGGCAGCTTTTTGATATTTTGTACTATGCTGTCATTGGCAGGCCCGATCATTTCCAGTTAATTTTTAAATCCCTTAAGGGTGATACAGTTTCCTATAACGCCACGGCTGAAACGTTTGGCAATTATTCCAGGAATATCAGCAGGAACAAAGTAAATAAACAAATGACCGAATGGTATAATAAAAAGAAAGCAACTCATCCATGGCGGTTAAGTTTCTTAAAAGATATACCCGCAACTGCTGTGCTGCGCTTTGATTCTTTCGGAGGCGAAGGTGCAAACACGGAGGATGAGGCCAGGAAAGTATTCGGGACTTTTATTGATAAATCACTCTCAGAAATTGAGAAGGAAAGATGCAGCAATCTCGTCATTGATGTTCGTTCAAACAGCGGCGGATGGGATAACCAGGGGGTGGAATTATTTACTTATCTAATGAAATCAGACTCTGCCATAAAATATTACAGGCGGAAATATGCCATAACTGAAAATTCTGCTTTCCTGAAATTTTCAGATCTGTCGGCTGAAAATTTAAAAAAAGTAAAAGATGAAATAACCGCTGAATCTGATGGCACATTTACGTTGAAAGAAGATAAGAACCCGATTTTGCAATTACAAATTCCAAAAACCAATAGGTTCAAAGGACAGGTTTATGTATTATTGGATGGAGCGACCTTTTCTACCGCTGCAGAATTCACAGCAGTAGCGCACTATAATCAATTGGGCGTTTTTGTTGGGAAAGAATCAGCCGGGGCATATGAAGGGGGCAATGGTGGTAATTTTATACATATTGAATTGCCAAATTCAAAGATTGCTGTCAGCACCCCACTAATATATTATCAAATGAATGTGGGCGATACAAAACAAAAAGGCAGGGGAACAATCCCGGATTATACAATACCCGTTACCCTCGAAGACCTGATGACGCATACCGATCCGCAACTTGAATTTGTAAAAAAGTTAATACGGGGAAATAAAGAATCCAGCCATTCGCGCTTTTAATACTCTTAACTGTTATGAGAAAATTATTATTGGGGACATCGTTCGTTCCGCCCATCCTCCTTAATTGCTATAAATAAAAAAAGAATTTAAACTGGAATAAAAAAGGAAACGCTTTCACGTTTCCTTTTGTTCGTGGAGTCGGCGGGAGTCGAACCCGCGTCCAAACATCGCTACCATTAGCTTTCTACATGCTTATTTCATTATTATTTGTCGGCACTGAACAGGAAATGAACAAACCAGTTCAATACTTAGCTGGATGGTCTTAAGCAACAGTCACAGCCTTCTGTTGCAGCATCCTCTTTTGATTTGAGTCGGCGGTGGCACCTGGAAAGAAGCGAACCTGTGCGACGGCCCAAATGGTTACTTAATCACTGATTAAGCAGCCATGGCATACTGTGTATTGCCATTTG
>JAOQAL010000529.1 GCA_025963615.1 Chitinophagaceae bacterium
ATACCAGTAATAGAATAACGGTACTTAAACGAGCTCCTGTTTTTATACCTTTTCCATTTATCCAGGTTAGCAGTATGATCAATAGGATAGCGGTAAGCTTCACATTAAAGTCCGCGAAAGGATAAAAAACACCCAGGATATTAAACTCAGCGGAAGATGCGAATAATGGAGGCAGGTGTATAATACTGTTGAGCGACTCCGCAAATACATAAGCAAGCGATGATATTGCCGCGGTTTCAATAACAACAAACAATGACCATCCAAACATGAATGCAAAGAACCGGTTATAGATTTTTTTGTAATAAACATATTCCCCGCCGGTATCAGCCAGCAGGCCCGCCACTTCTGCATTGCATAAAGCGCCAAACAATGTGATAATACCTCCTAATACCCAACATAATAAAACCCAGCCGGAAGAATGAAGTTCGGCAGCCATCGGCGCTACTTTTTTATATACACCTGAGCCAATGATATTGCCGATAACCACGACAATTACCATACTCAAACCAAGGGACCGGTTTAATTGCTGGGGTTGATTCATTCAGTTGGTTTTGGTTTGAAAGTAAAATCCTGAAATATAAATTACATGAACCTGTAAACTGCCAATACCACTGTATAGAATAATCCATTACACAGCACACTAAAGTCTTTCATCAGCTGTCGGGCCGTACATACCGGGCACCGGCAGGTCCAGTAAACGAAGGAAAACTGTTAATTGCCCGCGGTGATGATATAAGTGACTGTAGGCCCATCCTCTTATTGCCACTTCCTTTACCGGGCTCATTATAACCTGTGTCCCTCTTTTAATCGTCCATCTCTTTTTGAATGCTTCGTCATCAGCCCTTAATAATTCAGCCAGGGCATTATCAATATTCGCCGAAAATATTGTCATCAGTTCATCCTGCGAAGAGGCTACATGGAGTTTAAAGGGTTTTGTCGCAAAATCATATTCATCAGCGGATAGTATTTCTTTTATCCAGTGGGGAATTTCAGCAATATGCGTAGCCAGCCTGCCAATCGACATGGATTTGGAATGCGGTTGCCAATCCCGGTGCTCCAAAGGGACTCTTTCCAGGATTTTTTTTGTTAAGGCCGACTCCTGTTTTAACTCTGCTATAAAAGAATCCCTGATACCCATAACCAATTATTTTATTCGTGTAGTTTTTTTTCCAACCCGTAGGTTACTTTTTCGGGATGGTCCAGCTTCTCTTCCATCGATTTTCTCTTTACCAAAATCCGCCAAAGCTGTATCAGGGCTGTAATAGCGAATATACTGCCAATGATCCAGTTTAAAATATTCTGATTCGTATTCAGCCGGTCCACCATCAACCGGCCCCCAAAAATAAAAACACAATTGCCCGCAAAAGTTCCGATGCCGATTCCTATAATATACACATTGAAGTGATCGGCCCGTGGCAATAAAACTTTCTTTGTGAACAATACGGTACTCCACCCAAACCAGAAAGGTATTTGCACCGGGTTCAATACACTCATCACCAACCCAAGAATAAATTTAGGAAGTGTGCTGCTGAGAATAATATTCTTTTCCACTTTAGGATGCACTGCGACATAAAAGCTGGATATCGCCAATGCCAGTACAATAAATACAGTGGCCCATTCCAGGATGCGGAAAATCTTTTCCTGTTTCCGGATCCAGTTCATCGCTACGAGCGAAAGGCGGACATAAATAATTTCAGCAAGTAAAGACCCCAGGGAAAATAAAATAGCATGCCGGACACTTTCGGTTACAGCAATCTGCATGGCAGCAACATTCAGTGTTCCTAACGGTAATGAACCAAGGAAACTGATCATCATTCCGGTAAAAAAAATACGCAGTAATCTGGGCATGGTTCAAAAATACGGCAAAACCAAGACCGATAAGGTTTCACGTTAAGGTGTGCTGCGATTTCTGTTAGAAACCTTATCGGTCTGTTTTCAATAATAAATCATGAACAGCCTGTAATTTCGTTACATACGCTTTATGATCACGGAACATTTTTGCGCCTTCATGGAAAGTCATGTAGGGAAAGCCCTGTTTGTGATTCTTCCTGCTGATGCGCCACAGAATAATCCAATGGCGGATAATCTCTTTCCAGGCAAAAAGCAAAGAATGTTTGGGATCATATATATGCGTAGGTTCACTGCCAGCACCATTTAATTCAATAATGGAAAAATTTTTACCTTGTTTTAATTCATCCCAGTCATTATAACGAAGATCCAGGCGGCCATAAAAAAATCCGGGCACCCGTTGGCTGATTTTATCAATAAACGTTACCAGTTCTTCATCAATCAGGTGGCTGTAATCTAAAAATTTGGAGCCCCGGGCATGATTACCATAGGGCACCAACACTTCCATCTCCCCGGCCTTGAGCACCTCACCCAATTTACTGCCATATACTTCATTTAAAGAATCAAGTTGTAAAATATACCGTTTGTCATGTTGCAGTAATTGCCATACCGAACTTTTCCCATCGCCGGTGATTGATAAAAATTCTTTCCCTGCAATGCCTGAAATAGATCCTTTTAACTGGCCAGGGTAACGATAATAAAAAATACCCACTTCATTTTTAAAGGATACAAATTCCTGGATTAAAAAATCAATGCCGAATTTTGAAGCGTTGGTTGTTACCTCCTCCTCTGTTTCTAATTTTTTTGCGGCCAGGCCGCGCATGCCGATATCAGGCTTTGCAATAAGCGGAAAAGAAAAATGGCTTCGTTTAATTTCATCCAAAATGTCTGAAGATTCAGTTCCTGCCTTTACTAAAATTGTTTTGGGGTATAAGTTTTCAGGCAACAAATCATAAATCTCTTTTTTAGATTCCATCAGGAAACCACCATAACGGATTCCTGGATTGGCCGCAGTAAAAAAATATTTAAATCCACAGCGGATACAAAGCCAGAGAAATACAGGGTAAATAAGGGCATAGACTGCCGTCATGTGCCAATACTCCCAGTACAATAGTTTAATAAAAAAAGGTCTGTGAAGGATGCGTTGCAAAGGGTTGATCACCGGCCTGCCCATTCTTTGTTAAGTTCAATGGACTGAAGATAAGTTTTATTATTCAGCAGGTCAAGATATGTCATCTCAGCCTTTGTTTCTGAAATTTCAACCCCGGTTATACTGACTGTAAAAACTTTCCCATCGCGGTTCATGGTAAGATCATTATGATTGTCCCCATCCCCGCTAAACCGGTGAAAATGCAATATATCATTTTGGGTACAAGCTGATTGGTTGGCAAGCCATTCCTCAAACCAAATTTTCCGTTTCCCGGCTACATCATCTTTATACAATGTAACAGATGACCAGATATACGGAATGGTTTTATCAAGGTGCATTGCATATTTCTTTTCACCATCCCAACGGCATTCAAAAAGATTTTCATTTTCCCAAATCACCAGGGTAAATGGTTCTATATCTTCCAGACTGATGGAACGGAAAAAATTGAAAGGTGTTTCGTGTTCTGCCAGTTCAATAAGGATCAATCCCCTGCTTTTGCGATACAGCGGCGCTGGTCCATGACTTTTAAATCCGCCATTCAGCAATACCAGGACATTGCCATTTTCATGTACGGCAAACCAGGTTCCCCCGGCAATTCCATCTTTTGGAAAAAAAATTTTACCGGACCGGAACAAATAAGATTGTGGTGGAACAGCGATCGGCCGACGGCTTTTTTCGTCCCGGTTGGAGGTGAGAAAAATTTTTTCGTTATAAGGTATGAATGTTACGGTGCACATGATTGCTGTTGCTTTATCGTAGATGATGCTACTCCATAGTTTCCCGGTAACTGAATTTGTGATACTTCATTAATACCCACCCGAATCAAGGCCATGTGGTGTATGCTGTGTTCCAGGTTATATATAAGTTCCCGGTGATAATTCGTCCTGATTGAAATTAATTCAGATGAATCCTCGTCATAAGATGATTCAAGTATAAGTTCTTTATCCGGCTTATCCAAATTATTGCGAATTTCATGTAGTAATGATAGGGCAAGGTCCTTATCATCTTCTATGCGTGTGTCGCGTTGCCTCTTTTCATAATTCACTACACCAACGGTATAGCCCTTTTCAAGACATTGAAAAAGCCCGATAACATGCCGCAAATGCTTTCCAATACTTACGTTAGATAATGCGGGGCACTCCTGTGTATACTGCCTCCCATCCAATGGTTCCAGGGAAGCTATTAATTGAAGAAAAACATTCCGGATTGCATTTTGAAGCATATAGGATTCCTGTTGTTTGCATTAATTTAATTCTTTTTTGCAAAAACCGAAAGAGTTACCGTTAATTCATCCGACAAAGAAAGGCTGTTACCCCCCACTCCAAAGTCCCTGCGGTTGAGTTTGAAGTTACCTTCAAAAAAATACCCGTCGTTTTTTGGCGTTACTTTAAAGGGGAATTTTACTTCCTTTGACACCCCCTTAATGGTGATATTGCCAAACATAAACAGGAAATCCGCAGAATTCGTTTTTGTAACCTTCGAAGATTTAAAATTAATTTTTGGATATTTCTCCACATTGAGATATTCCTCTTTACGGAGATGATTGTCGCGTGACTCGATATCGGTATCCACTGTTTGGGCATCAACACTTACATCGAAATTAGCTGTCGTCGGGTCTCCGGGATTAAAATTGATAGTCCCCTCCAGCCCGCCAAAGGTACCCCCCGTGTTAATGCCTAAATTTTTAATTACAAACTTCACTTTGGAACCATCATCAACCGGCGTATAGGCCTGGGCAAATACCAATAATGTTAAAGAACTCATTGTAAAAGTTGCCAAAATATTTTTCATACTACTTCCTGGTTTAATTTAAACTTTCCGCCGGTAGTGCGAAAACGGTGCCAACACTACTACCTACGCAAAATTTAAGAACGTGGTTTGGCTCCCAATGGTTGCTTGTCAAAAATACTTTATTAAATGTTTTACAAATCAAAGACAACTCCGTTTTTGGCGAACCACTTCGAATACCTACCGATAGGGAACGATCACTATCATTTTTTATGAACCCGCAACGATTTCCTGTTAATCCAAACCAGGTATAAACAACTTATAAAAACCAAAAGAGCATAGATGAATAATAGACCGCCGTCCCCCTGCACTTCGATA
>JAOQAL010000531.1 GCA_025963615.1 Chitinophagaceae bacterium
CGTGATGTTTGTTGAGGCCGATAAACCTTCGATTGCCGAGTTTGCATTATAAATTGTATTATACAAATTAGACCAGAACGGCACGTTACTATTTGTGAAATTATTAAAGGCATCCTGGTACACAAAATTTAGCTTAATACCACCGTTAGTGACAACGGATAGCTCATCGGCGGAAAGTCCCATTATAGCACCAATTGTTTCGTGCCCATCTGTGGCTGATCCACAAAAGTCTGGAAAGGCAGCCATTTGTTCAAATATGCCGTCAACCGCTGAAATTGCAGTAGCATTGCTTTGATATACAGACGCGCTCGTAAGTGCATTGTTTGGCGGAGGGACTGTAACGCTTTTTTTGCAACCGCCAGCACCCAGCAAAGCGGCTAAAAGCAAGATTTTTTTATTTATAAATTTCATTTTTTTTTAATTAATTAGATACTAAAAGGTCCCATGTAAACCCAAGGTAAACATTTGTAATGGAGGCAAACCTGCCACAGTTTCAGGATCCCAACCGTGATAACTGGTAAATGTTAGCAAGTTCTGACCTTGGAAATAGATATTAAGATTTTGCAGATGTAATTTTTGATTCCAAAGTTTCGGCAATAAATAGGAAAGCGATACATTTTTTAAACGGATATAGGAATTGTCAGTATAAGCCGCCGTACTGTTGTTTTTATAGCTGAAACCTGAGTAGTTCTTATAATTCTCGGTAAAAGGCTGAACGGTACTTATATCTCCAGGAGTTTGCCAACGCCCTAAAACTGACACCGGATTATTAAAGCCAAATGTACCCGGTGGGACAGGAACAAGGGATTCTAATGTTCGACCTGTTTGTTTGACAAATTGGAAGAAAAAGTCTAACTGGATATTTTTATATCTAAAAGAATTTTGCAACCCGCCGTAATACTTGGGCGTGAGATCTTCCGTGCTAATAGCATCATTTTGAAAGTTTGGTGAACTTGACAGCGAACCGCTGGCTGTTTTAAATTCATATTGGCCAGTTGTACTGTTAACACCGGCAAATTGAAGGACTTTAGCTATACTAATCGGCTGGCCAATAATCAACGTATTTTTATAATTAGACGTTGTTAAACCAGGATAAGCAATTAACTTATTTCGATTTGTCGTGAGATTTATCGAGCTGTTCCAAGTAAATCCATCATTCTTTATATTAGTAGTTGTCAAGGTAAATTCCCAACCTTTATTTTGCACAGTTGCAGGTAGATTTTCACTGATTCCTGTAAAGCCCGTAATACTTGGCAATGGCGCATTCACCAATTGATTGCTAGATCTATTGCGGTAATAACTGGCAGAAAATAATATTCGATTATTTATGAAACCAAGATCGATTGCACCCTCAATTTTTTTATTTATTTCCCAGGCGAGATTTGAATTAAAAAGGCTATTTGGATAAATTGCACTTACACCTGCGTATGACGGATATGCTCCATTGACATATAGATCCAAAAACCGGTAGTCGCCTATTTGGTCATTGCCAGTGACTCCGTAACTAGTGCGTAATTTTCCGAAACTAAGGAAGCTAAAATTGTCTTCGAAGAATTTTTCTTTTGAAAATATCCATGCCAAACCACCGGCACCAAAATTTCCAAATTGTCTCCCAGGCCCGAATCGACTACTTCCATCACGATTAGCGGTTAAATTTAGAACATATTTATCCAAGATATTATAGCTCAGCCTGGCATATAACGCATTATATTTATATGTACTATTTGTGGTCGACGGGGATAAGCTTGTGGCAGCACTAATGTTCGAAAGTTGGGCGTCGCTTGTATAGCCCGATGCAAAAAATGACAACCCATCAAGATAATTCCCCTGTATTGTTCCACCAATTAAAGCGTTAAATGTGCCTGGTCCAATTTTCCGTTGAAAATTTAATTGCGGTTCGATGATCCATGCATGAATGTTATTATAATTGAATGTGGCAAAAGTGGTCCCGTTGTAAGAATTCGGACTAATAGCTTCCAAAGGCAAACCACCTCTCTCATTTAGTTGTGTATTTGTATACCCAATGCTTGTTTTAAAATCGAGCCCTTGAAATATTTGATAACTTAATACAGCATTGCTTATTAGGTTATTTGTCGATGCCTGATAAATTTGCGACAATTTTGCAAAAGGGTTTCCATTAGGTAGTGTTGAACGGCCGGAGCTATTTAATGCCCAGTTATAACTTCCGTCTGGATTTACTGAATTGGGTTGATTCGGGGGCAGGAACAATAATGTCTGAACGCTTACACCGCCAGCTGGCACATTATTATTGTCATATAAATAGCTCCCTGTAAATAAGAACTTAAATTTTTTGTTTGCCGATGAGCTGTTTATACTGAAATGCACCGCAGCATGTTGATCTGAAAAATCACCCGGCGAAACATAGGTTTCTCTATGGTAAGTTGCTCCCACCAAAAATTGTGTATTCTCATTTCCTCCAGAAATGGTTGTCTGGGCATCCGTATAATGAGATGTTCCTCCAGCCAATATCTTTTGCCAATTCGCATTTCGTGTAGTATCCCATAATAACAGATCTGGTGCATTAGCGACTGTCGGTGTCACTCCGTCGTTTTTGAATGCTTCCCTGCGCATTTGTAAATATTGCGTCGTGTTAAGGAGGTCCATAAAGTGATTTACTCTACCGATACCCTGACTGACATTAGCATCAACAATTGTACGCCCGGCTTTTCCTTTCTTTGTGGTAATAAGTATAACGCCGTTGGCTCCTCTTGAACCATAAATTGATGTAGCATCTGCATCCTTTAAAACTTCAATATTTTCAATATCATTAGGATTAATGAAGTTTAAAGGATTGCCTCCATATGGATTTGTTCCATTGATAAGCTGAGATGTGTAAGGGACACCATCGACTACGTAAAATGGGTCGTTCCCATTGGCAATGCTGTTTTGTCCTCGTATTTTTATAGTAAAACTACCGTTGGCGTTACCGGAACTTTGTGTTACAAATAAGCCTGGGATGCGGCCTTCCATGGCTTCGAGAACGTTGTTGACGGGTTGTTCAGCGATTTCCTTGGCGGAGATAGATGATACGCTGCCTGTATTGAGCTCTTCAGTGGTTGTGTAGTATCCTTTGTCTACTACGACTTCCTTCAAGTTCGTGCTGCTCGCCTTTAGTGTAATAACGGAATTTACAGAAATGTATTTTACTTGTAATTCCTGGGTCTCATAGCCGATGAAGGAAAAGGCAAGGACAGTATTATTGTCGGGTACGACGATGATGTAAGCACCTTTGGCATCAGTGACGGTTCCGTTGCTTGTGCCTTTGATTCTTATAGTTACACCTGGCAACGGTTGTCCCTGTTCGTCCAGAACCTTGCCTGTTACGGTAACTGGAACTTCAGCTTCCTTTTTTGCGACAGGCTTTTCCTTCAGTTTTAAGACAATTGTTTTATTAACGATTTCATAAGTATACGGTTGATTTAAAAAGCAAGCCTTCAAAACTTCTTCCAAAGGTTGGTTTTTCAAATCAACATCCACTGGATGTGCCTGCTTCATCCATTCCTGATTGTAAAAAAATACGTAGCCAGATTGTTGTTTAATCTCATTTAGTACTTTTTCAAGAGGGGCTTTGTGTTCTGACAACGTAATATTCTGGGCCATCGTGCTTGCGCTGACCTGTAAACAAAATGCCAATAAAAGAAACGCAGTGATCTTCATACAAAGCAGCGTTTTTCGGGTCAAACCAATGACCTCTAATGGGGTTAATAATAGCTTAATGAACACGGAATTCGGTTCATTTTTGCAAAGAGCGTTTAATTGCATAGTTTTGCAATGAATTAGGGTTAAAGAATTAATACAGTTCGTCAAATTGTCTGATTCGGCCTATTTCATTACCGGTCCCGATTCGTAGTCGGTCCCGGTTTTTTATTTTCAGGCCATTACTTTCCATCCCTGGTTCAGTAATTTATACTTAAGTAGTTATTTAATCATAGGCACTCTTATTGATAAACAATGATCTTTTTACCGTCCACGGAGAATTGCACCCCGCTATAGGCCAATATTTTTAATACTTCGGATAATTTGGAATTGCGTGGCATGTCACCACCGAAATGATATACTTTACCCTTGCCCTCATAAACTATTTCTAAGTCATACCAGCGGCTG
>JAOQAL010000550.1 GCA_025963615.1 Chitinophagaceae bacterium
ACTTCTTTGCCGTGTTCTGCTATCCACTTAGTGGCAGCATAGGCCTCATTGTTTTGTTGCGGATAATGGGCATCGGGTGTACGGGTAAAGTCGACAAATACTGCAGCCATTCCGGTTCGAACCACCAGGTCGTGCAATAGGGTTCTGTGGGTATTGTAATCACCCATAAACCAGATACCGCCATGAAAATACATGAAGGCAGGAATGTTTTTATTTACACCTGCCGGACGTACAATGTGTAAGCTAACGGATAAGCCGTCCTCGTTGATGGTTTTTTCAATTACCTCGGTTCCTGAAAGGTCCGGTTTTTCACCTACCGTAGTAGCATAGGTATAGGTGCCCCTTGCCTGGTCAACAGGCATTTCAGATACGGGTGTGGTTGTGGCTGCATTTACCGCTTTTAAAAAGCCCTTTACGTGGCTTTCCACACCAGGGTCGCTTACTTGGGCAACAGCTTTATTTATTAAAATTGATGTAATGAAAATTAAAGCCATTGTAAGGGCTTTTTGGAATGACATTCTCATGGTTTCTATTTTTTTATTAAGACAGCATATAAATGCGGCCTGTTTTTTATTGTGTGGATGATTCATTAAGCGCTATGATTTTTTCACATAAAATATACTAAAAAGTATATTTTATGTGAAAAAAAATTGATGTATTGGGGTTATTTATGACACGCCATTCAGCGCATTAAAGGCTTTTTCAGGGGATTCCTTATTTACATTGTAAAAATGGTCTGTAAAACCGATCCTTATCTCGAACTTATCTTCTGCAAGACCATTAACGATAGCATCAGCTACCGCAGAAGGCGCCAACTTGTCAACCGGAATGTTCTTTGAAAATTCTGTATCAACCAATGGAGGCAATACTTCAAATACCTTAACAGGTGATTTAACTAAAGATAACCTTAGCAACCTGGTATAAGACTGTAATGCTGCCTTGCTGGCGCTATATGTAGGCATAACAGCCCATGGAACAATCGCTACTACCGACGTAATATTAATGACAGCTGCTTCCGCTTTACTTTTTAGCAAAGGCAACAGCTTTTCCGTAAGCCGCACCGGCGCCAGGTAGTTGACCTCTATTTCTTTCAGGGCGCTGGTATAAGCATCCGCATCTTCAGCCAAACTGTACCCGAAAGCGGCACCCGAGTTATTGATCACGATATTCAGGTCGTGGTGTTCCGAACGTATCCGCCTAACCAGGTTATTTACATCGCTTTCGGAAGTGATGTCACACTGGATGACGGCTACGTCGCCCAACTGTTTTGCTGCGGCTTGCAATTTTTCTAAATTTCTACCGGCAATAATTACTTTGTTCCCTTTTTCAACCAATAGCCTGGCGGTTTCAAATCCAATACCCGAGCCAGCGCCGGTAATTAGAATGGTGTTGTTTTCTGTTTTCATTTTGTTAAGAATTACTGTTATTTGATTATTTATTTATTAGATTCTACGGTAGTCTGCTATAAAATATACTTTTTAGTATATTTTAGTTTAAAAAAATTAAATTTCATACAACTGTAGCTCACTTTTGAGGCTTTCAATTAAACCGGCCATAGGCTGGTCGTTATTCATATTCCGGCACATCACTGTGGCACCTTCGATAGTGGCAAACATTTTAAAAGCATATGCCGCCGGATCAAGAGAAGCATTAAATTCACCATTGTCGATACCGGTTCTCAGGATATTGGCAAAGGTGTTTTGGGAAGAGATCAAAACGTCGCAAACTTTGGATTTGATCAATCCGTGGTTATCATCCGATTCCACAGCCAAATTAAAAATAGGGCAGCCACCGCTGATATATGTGTTTAACGGTGTTTTGTTAAAATCCAGGTAAGCGAATATTTTGCCCTTTGCGGTGGTTTCTTTTTTCATGGCCTGGCCGATACCCGAACAGATATTGTCAAGCAAATAATCAGCAACCTGGATCGATAGGTCCTCTTTGTTTTCAAAATGACTGTAAATTGAACCTTTGGTCAGCCTGGTGGCTTCCAAAACATCATCTACAAGCGTACCTGCAAGTCCTTTTTCATTATAGATAGGAGCCGCCTTTTCCAATATGAACTGTTTTGTTCGCTCTGCCTTTGTCATTGTATTAATTTATGAACGGGACAAAATTATACTAAAAAGTATATTCTTATCAATCAACAGTAAAAAAAGCCAGTTAAATGAAATAGTGATGACAATTCGTACCGTAAAGTAGTTTTTCCTGACAAAAGGTATAAAGAATAATGGGGTAATGATAGGAATTGTTTCGGTCAATTCATCATGAACTGCTTTGAACATAGATCGCTATTTACCGATATTTAGATGTTTTTGCTTCTTTTATTTTGTAAATGGCTTGTAAACCATCAATTGAACTGTTTGACGATAGTTTTCTAAAGTAGTCAGACTGGGTATGCAGATCAGACAATGGTTGATTCCTTAGTTTGGACCGATTATAGTGGAATAAGCATGGCTGCATGATTGGCTGAGTTGCCAATAGATGTTTTGTCGTCGAGATCGGGAGACGTGCCGGTGATCGGCAATATAGCTCTGAATCCGTTCCGGCAGGTGCAAAGACATCCCGGGCACCGGAAACGCATAAAATACAGGCTTTGCTGCTATCATTCATATCCCACTTTTAGGGGATTTGCTGAAACATATAATTCATATACTTTTGTCGCTCACCTATTAGATTAATACAATGGAATATTCTAAAACCTACATAGCAAAGGACGAGCACATAGACGCA
>JAOQAL010000577.1 GCA_025963615.1 Chitinophagaceae bacterium
AGTGATGTACCAGGAAAATCACAAACAGAAGATCATGTAATTGCAAAAATCAGCTACCTGAAACAGTTTTAGCCGCCCCTCCTTGTTCAAATCCTAATCATTTAAACGTTAGCAGAAAACAATTTTAGATCCTTCTTTTGATATGATCGGCAAGGCGTAATGTCAAGGCAACCAGGGTAAGTGTTGGGTTGGGTGCAGCCGCTGTCACAAAGTTTGATGAACCTGCCATATACAGGTTATCAATACCATGAACTTTACAATTGGCATTTGTTACGCTTTGTTTGGGATCATCTCCCATCCGTGTTGTGCCCATATGATGCCAACCACCGCCTGTTGCCGCCGGCCAGCTTTCATCTTTTTCTTCCCGCAGGTATTCCATCAACCGGACCCTGCCTGCTGAAGCCCTTCCCACTTCCTGACCAATGGTTTCATAAATTTTCCGCATACTTATTTTTTCCAATGGCAATAATTCCCAATGAAAATGTACCCTCGGTACACCCAGGGCATCTTTCTCTGTATCAAGCATCACCCGGCTGTTCGGATTGGGTGATTGCTCAATGCGGGTGCTTAGCTGGTAAGCGATGTCTTTATTGGAAAAATCCCTTTTCTTTTCCGCTTCATCGAATTTGGATAAATCACCTTTTCCATTTTCATCATACATATCGATCCAGGCAGGTTCATTTTTCCCGATATCTAATGGAAGAAATGAAGCAGTTCCGTTTAGTATTTTTAATTCATTTTGTTTGGCTCTACTGATGGCTAGTTCGGCTCTTACCTTCGTGCCCCAGTTCCACATATAAAATTTCAAGGCATCTGCTTTGGCCAGCCATAATTCAGCGGATTTCATTTCCAGGTGTTCCATGAAAAAACGGCCTGCCAGGTCATTATCATTCCCGAGGCCTTTTGGATTCTGTTGGTTAGAGGCGAGTAATAAACGGGCATTTTGCACTGCACAACAGGCAATGACAAATACTTTTGCTTTGACCCGATGCTGTTTTCCCGCGAGATTTTTAATAGTCACTTCCTGGACAGCCGATACATTTTCATTTGCTTTGATGTCCGTAACATTCGCATAGGTATAGAGGTGAATATTTTTTGCGTTCATAATGGCATCCTTGTATTTCAGCCCAAACCGGGTAGGAGGACTGAACTGCCAGATTTTATTCCATACAACCTTTTTATCTACTGGAAGCGGTTTAAAGGAAGGTTGTTGTTTCAGCCAGTAGGCATCATCATATTCATAAGGTCCCAGTTCAATTATTTTATGGGCCCTTTCATAAAAAGGATCAAGATCTTTTCTGGTAATCGGCCATCCACTATGAGGCACCCAATCTCTTTTTTCAAAATCAATTTCATCAAACACGGAACAAAAACCTGACCAGTGATTGGTAGTGCCGCCAAAATAATGAAGCCGGATCGCTTTGATAGGAAAATAACGCTGACCGGTTTGCTTTGCTGCATATAATTCCTGCATGGCGGCTTCCGGCTCAAAACCACCGCCTTCCAGCAGGATGACTTGCTGGTTTGTATTTATAAATTCCAGTGCCATACTGATGCCCGCGGCACCGGCGCCAACTATACAAACATCGCCTTCTATTAAAGAGTTGTTATCAAGATTCCTGGCATCAATATGCATATGACTGTATTTATATTACGATTGAAGTAGGGTGTACAAAGCGCATTGTCTTGCTTCCGTGCGGGAAAATACCCAGCCATTTACAATAACAGTTTTACCGGTATTAAAATCTGTTACGGTTTTGGCATTTAACAATGTGTGAATTGCATTTGCATTGGAAGTTGCTGCAACAGGACTTTTATCCAGCAATAAGTCCCGCAGTTTATTTTTAGTGTTTTCATCAGGATATTGCTTAAGATATGCCTGGCCGGTTTCAATAATGCTTTTTGCATTCAGAATTCGTAAGAGAATTACGGGTTCACTAACGGCGATGTCGTTGTTGCCAGCGGAACAACTTTCTAAAAAGGGAACGGCTGCTGCCGCTGCTATATAAGCGGAAAGCCCGATAAATTGTCTTCTTTTCATATGACATCATTTTGGATCGCTGACGGAAGTTAGTACTATAAACGCAAATATTTTTTCATTCCGCTTATAAAAAATATAGCCTGCAATAATTTGTTCGGAGAAGAAGTAAGTATATTTAAACAGGGTAAAATGAACGCTGTTTCTTGCCCGGATATTTTTTATATAAAAACAGGTAACATGTCAAACGATTCAAAAGCAACACGAAGAAAATTTCTACAACAAATAGGAAATACCGGCTTACTGCTTGCCGCAACCCCACTATCAGGCTTAGCCGCAGCCGAAAAAGCAGAGGAGCGCATGATCCGCTATGAAAAAAAGTTTTCGGCTAACGATAAAATACGGATTGGTGTCATTGGATTCGGAATCCAGGGTCATTTTGATTTAGCGACTGCATTAAAAGTTCCGGGAACCGAAGTGGTCGCCATTTGTGATTTGTATACCGGCAGGTTAGAGAATGCAAAAGAACTGTACGGTGCCGCTATATTTACCACGAGAAACTACCTCGAACTACTGGACCGCAAAGATGTAGATGCAGTCATTATTGCAGCTACTGATCTGTGGCATGCCCGTATTACAAAGGAAGCTTTGAAAAAAGGAAAAGCGGTGTACTGTGAGAAGCCCATGGTGCATAAGATAAGTGAAGGAATGGGTGTAGTAGAAGCTGCGCGTGCAAGTAAAAAAATATTGCAGGTAGGCAGTCAGCGGGTAAGCAGCATTGTATATGCCAAGGCACAGGAATTGCTGAAAGCCGGTGAGATTGGCAAGCTGAATATGGTAAATGCGGTATACGACAGGCAGGGATCCATCGGTGCCTGGGAATATACCATGCCTTCGGACGCATCACCGGAAACGGTTGACTGGAACCGTTATATCGAAGGCATGGCTAAATTTCCTTTCGATCCGAAAAAATTTTTCTGGTGGCGCAATTACCGGGAATTCGGAACCGGCGTTGCCGGTGACCTGTTTGTACACCTGCTTTCCGGTACGCATGTTATTACCGGCTCAAAGGGTCCAGATAGAATATTTTCCGGCGGACAGCTTTCTTACTGGAAAGATGGGCGTAATGTTCCGGATATCATGACGGGTATTTTACAATACCCCGAAACTGCAGCCCATCAAGCCTTTCAACTTACGTTGCAGGTAAATTTTATCAGCGGTACAGGCGGTCAGGAAATTATTAAACTGATCGGGGAAGAAGGAACCATTGAAATAAAAGGCGGAGGCCTCACGGTTCACCACAGCATCATGCCGAAAGCACCAGGCTTTGGAGGTTATGATGCCGTATTCACGTATCCTAAAGCCATGCAGGAAAGTTTAACCCAGGCCTATAAAAACAAATATTCCGATGAAGAGAAAAAAAGGCCAGTTAAAGCAGATATAGATTTTAAAGCGCCTCCCGGTTACAGCGATCACCTGGATCATTTTACCAACTTTTTTGATTCGGTGCGAACTGGTAAACCGGTTGTTGAAGATGCCTCATTCGGGCTAAGGGCAGCAGCCCCCGCATTAGCCTGCAATGATAGTTATTTTCAGAAAAAAATTATTTCCTGGGATCCAGAGACCATGAAAATTAAATCATAAGATCCGATTAGAAATTATGGTGAGGCTCATGATCGCTCCTGATTTATAAGTTCCCTTTTCATTCCGGGTATTTCCAGCACCAGGTCTTCTCCGTAGGCAGAGGCTGGGGTTTGATAGCCGGTATTAAAATTACCTTGCAATATTTTTTGGGCAATCAGCAGACAGCCATGCAGGGTTATCGTATATCCTTCTGAACCGGTCAGCCGGGCAGTAACAGTCTTGCCTGCTGCATTGCTCACCTGGCCCCAAACAAAACCAATAGCTTTTTCACGCTGTTCATCTGAAGGGCCTGCAGGTCTGCGGCTCATTTTTTTTCGTATAATGCCACGCACAAAAGAAGTCCGGAGCAGCCAGTTAAAAAATCCCTGTGCTTTCAGCAACCGGTATATGGTTGGTTTGATGCCCGTATAAGTTTCGATATCGGGTATACCGGTGGTAAACCAGGCGGTCGAAATATCTCCCCAGGGAATACTCATTACAAATAATTTCTTAGGTCCGAAATCTATCCACATGCCTAGATGCCCCAGGGGCACCCGAATGATTTTTCCACCTTTCCGTATAGCCCCACCTTCACCGAGTCGATCAATCATCGACATACCCGTGCCATGTGATATACCACCACCTAAAGTGGCAAATGCAAGTTGGAGTTTTACAGCATCCGGTAATTGTTTTTTTAAAAATAAAGCAAGACAATCGGTAGGCACAACATCAAAACCCGCCCCGGACATCATCATGATGCCAACTCGTTTTGCTGCGTCGTCATATCGCTTCAGCATTTCAAAAACAGTGATATCTCCGTTGATGTCCAGGTAATGTGTGCCGGTTTGCAGGCAGGCCTCCGCCATTTGTTTTGCAGTATACAGGAATGGGCCTGCAGCATGCACAACCACTTTTACCTCGCGCAGCGCAGCCTGCAGGGCCACTGCATCATCCAGGTCAATTACTTTATAAGGCAGGTTCAATTTTTGCGCCAGGGGTTTCAGCGCCTCCTCTCTTCTTCCGGCAAGGATGGGTTGCAGGTTATACATCGAAGCATATCTGGCGATCAATTCACCAGTGTAACCATTGGCTCCATAGAGCAAAAACGGGTTGGTTTGCATAATGAAATTTACGAGGAAAGGCAGGATACCGAAGATATTCTATCGTTGGGTCCTTTTCGGTTTTTAAATCAATGTCGCAAGGGCTTTGTTATATGAAGATATTCTTTCTCAGGGTGTTTAAGAAGATATTGAAATTCATCC
>JAOQAL010000622.1 GCA_025963615.1 Chitinophagaceae bacterium
CAATACTACCAGTCCTGTTTTCTGGATCGTACTTATTATTACGCTCGGGATTACCATTCCGAGTCTTGCCCACAAGGGACCTGGCACGAATAAATTCCTGAGAATTGCCGGCCGTATTTTTCTTATCATACTGCTTTTACTGACAAGCATCTTTTTTTTCGTGAACAGCGATACAGGGCAAAATTATTTATCAAAGCAGGTCACCAGTCATTTTTCCAAAGAGCTGAAAACCCAAATAAAAATCGACCATATCAGCTTTTCACTTTTAAATAAAATGAATCTGGAAGGGCTGATGGTGGAAGATCAGCAAAAAGACACCTTATTAGCCGCGGAAAAATTACAGTTGCGGATTACGGACTGGTTTATTTTCAAAGACAAAATAGAACTAAAATATATTGGCCTGGAAAACGCCACGATTAAATTACAGCGTTCCGATTCCGTCTGGAATTACGGGTTTCTTGCCAGTTACTTTTCCTCTTCATCCTCTGATACTACTGCTAAAAACAGTTTTCAGATCAACCTGAAAAAACTGGCATTACGGAATGTGGTCTTCCTCCAAAAAGATGGCTGGCGTGGGCGGGATATGACTACGAGGTTTGAGTCACTGGACCTGGAGGCTGATGACATTGATTTCAATAGAAAAAATATAGCTATCAGTTCAATAGAAATCAAGAAACCTTTTTTTTCGATCTATGATTATACCGGCAACCGGCCCGATAGCCTTAAGCCAAAAAAAATAATCCGGAAAGAAGACACGGTATCCGTAAGCTCGCTTCTGGAATGGAATGAAGCCGGCCTGATCATGAATATTAAAAGCCTTAAAATCGTTGATGGTATTTTTAAGAATGATGCGGAGACAGACCGTTCTCCATATACCTATTTTGATGGAAGACATTTTGAGTTCGCTAAAGTCAATGGTGAGTTTAAAAACCTGAAATGGGAAAAGGACACCATTTCATCGGCTCTTGTTTTATCAACAAGGGAACGAAGCGGATTTGAAGTTAAATCAATGACGGCGGGATTTAAGATGACGCCGCATGAAATGACTTTTAATCATCTTAGCCTTAAAACCAATAATAGCGAAATCAAAGATTTTTTTACTATGCGCTATGAGGACTTTGATGACATGAATGACTTTATACATAAGGTCGGCATGCAGGCAAATTTTGACAACGCGCAAATTGCCAGCAATGACATCGCTTTTTTCGCTCCTGAATTACAGGATTGGGAGAAACAAATAAGGATCCATGGCAAAGTAAGAGGAACGATTGATGATCTGAATGGCAGAGATATAAAAATTGAAGCGGGCAGCAATTCCTATCTGAATGGTGACATTACCCTTACCGGCCTGCCAGACCTTAATCAAACTTTTATTGATTTTAAAGCGAATGATTTTCGTACTACCTATACCGATGCTGTTAAGTTTATCCCTGCCATCGGTAAAATTGATGAAGTACGTTTAAATAAAATCAATTACCTGAATTTTAATGGCAGCTTTACAGGGTTCATTCGTGACTTCGTTACTTACGGTACCATCCAGACGAATATCGGCACGATAAAAAGTGATCTTAACATGAAATTGCCGGCTGGCAATGAGCCGGTGTATTCCGGGAAGATTGCTACCAATGACTTTCAGTTGGGAACCCTGCTTGGCGAATCTTCCCTGGGTTTAATTTCCTTTGACGGTGATGTGAAGGGACGAAGCTTTAATATTAATAAATTAAGCGCTGACCTGGACGGCAAAATAAGTTACCTTTTCTATAATGACTATGTTTATCACAATATTGAAACGAAAGGGAAAATCAATAAGAAAATTTTTGATGGGTTTGTCTCCATTAATGATACCAATGCCCGGTTCAGCCTGAACGGTTTAATTGACTTTAATAAAAATGCGCCAAAATTTGACCTTAAAGCCGATGTAAAAAAACTCAACCTGCAACAGTTAAAGCTTACCGGTGACGACCTGGCTGTTACCGGGAAATTCAATCTTAATTTTACCGGGAACACCATTGATGACTTTCTTGGCAGTGCCCGTGTTACAGAAGCAGCCCTTTTCAGAAATGGAAATAAGTTATCGTTCGACTCGTTAATTCTTTTGTCAGAATATATCAACGGCATCAAATTGCTGACGGTGAAATCAAATGAATTTGATGCCACACTAAAAGGCGATTTTAACGTACAAGATCTTGACAAAACCGTACAACTCTTTCTTCACCGCTATTATCCTGCCTACATTGGCGCTACCAGGTATACTTCCAATAAAAAGAATTTCAGCTTTGATTTAACCACAAAAAATATTGACGAATATATAAAGCTGGTTGATAAAAATCTGACTGGTTTTAATAACAGCCACGTTGCAGGAAGCGTTAATCTTGCCGATAATAAATTAAACCTTACCGCGGATGTGCCCGCGTTTGCTTATAAAAAATATTCTTTTACCAATTCCCGGTTAACCGGAACCGGGAATATGGACAGCCTGGTAGTTTATGCTGTTTCTAACAACATAACTATTAATGATAGCCTGAACCTTCCCTCGTCATCCGTGAAAATCGTTGCGCACAATGATACTTCTTATGTACAAATAAGTACAGGCGCTAACCAGACACTGGATAAGGCAGATATTAATGCGACCGTCGAAACGTTTAACAATGGATTTTCGCTTCGTTTTGACACTTCTGCCTTTGTAATAAACAGTAAAAAGTGGACAATAGAAAAAGACGGCACGTTGGATTTCAGAAACAATATCGTTGTGGCAGGAGAAGTCCTGCTGCGGGAAAGCAACCAGGAAATACACCTGGTGACCAAGCCATCCGCAGAAGGCCAGTGGAATGATCTTGAAATAAATCTTAAGAATCTAAATATGGGAGACTTCTCTCCTTTCCTGCTTAAAAAGAACCGCCTGGAAGGACTTCTTTCCGGTAAAATAAACATTGAAGATCCCTATAAAAGATTTTATGTAACGTCTGACCTGGAAGGAAACGAAGTAAGGTTGGATAACGATTCACTGGGTAAGGTTGCCTTAAATAATATTAGTTATAATAATCAAACAGGTGAACTGAAAGGGCGCGCGCGTAATACGGATCCTGCCCATCAACTGGATGCCAATGTTTCTCTTTTCCTGAAAGACGATTCAGTTAATACCAAAAATAACCGCATTCAGCTCGCGACCAAAAACTACCCGATCAAAATACTTGACCGTTTCCTTGGTAGTTTATTTTCGGACCTGGAAGGTTATGCAACGACTAATCTGGACATCACCGGCGATTTCAATAACCTGAATTATGTTGGCAAAGCGAGTCTTCACAATGCCGGTCTTCGGGTAAAATTCACGCAGTGTTTTTATAAAATTGATGACGGCGAAATACAATTAAAATCAGATGCCATTGATTTTGGTTCACTGAAAATACATGACAAAGATGGCCGGTCTGCTACCATCCAAAGGGGTATTATACAGCATCAGTCATTCAGAAATTTGTTTTTTGATATCCAGGTGAAAACAGATGATGAGCCGATGGAATTGCTTAATACAACCTACAATGATAACAAGTCATTTTATGGCCAGGCAAAAGGCACCGGGTCATTCTTTTTATCAGGACCGGAATCGGATATGATTATGGAGGTATACGCAAAAGCTTCTGATAAAGACAGCGCTACTATCACCATGCCGTCATCATCAAGCCGCGAAACCGGCATTGCGGATTTCCTGGTAGAAAAAAAGTATGGCCGCGAATTAAGCGATAGCGCTATTTCATCGTCGGAATCAAAAATGACGTATGATGTAGAACTCAACGCCAATCCCATGGTGAATATCAGGATGATCCTGGATGAGCTGACCGGTGATGAAATTAAAGCAAGAGGTGGTGGAACCTTAAAGATACATGCCGGAACGAGGGAAAACCTGACCCTGCGCGGCCGGTATGATATAGACGAAGGAAATTATCTTTTTACCTTCCAGTCTTTCTTCAAGAAACCTTTAGTGGTAAAAAGAGGTGGCAATAATTATATCGAATGGAATGGGGATCCTTTAAAAGCCAATGTAAGACTGGAAGCACAGTATACAGCCGAAAATGTAAGTTTTGGCCCGTTGGTA
Organism: Chitinophagaceae bacterium; assembly: GCA_025963615.1. Classification (GTDB taxonomy): domain Bacteria; phylum Bacteroidota; class Bacteroidia; order Chitinophagales; family Chitinophagaceae; genus JAFDYH01. The sequence continues at coordinate 4,091 of JAOQAL010000622.1, forward strand.
ACTTATTACCAGCTGGATGACAACATTGCCAAAGTAAGGGGTGATGTATTCGTGGTGACTACATTAACCGGTCAATTGTTTAAGCCTGATATCAATTTCAAAGTTGAATTTCCTCCTGGCAGTGAAGGGGCTAATAATCCTTCCGTGGATTTTGCGCTTCACCAGCTTGAAAACAATCCAAACGAATTGTATAAACAGGTTACCTATCTTATCGTTTTCAATAGTTTTGCACCGGTGGATAGCCGGGGAGCGGCTTCAACGGCAGGCATTGCTCTCGGAGAAACGGCGACTAATACGTTATCTGGCATTTTCTTTAACGTGATCAATAATGAATTCAATAAAATACTGAATAAGATTTTAAAAAATGATAAGTATCACGTTAATATTTCCAACACGATTTATAACAGGAACTTTATTGATCCCAATAACAGTACCGCACTGAACCTTGGCAATAACCTGAACGTTTCCGTTGGGCGTAAATTTTTTAACGACCGGTTTATCCTGACTTTTGGTGGCGGTATTGACGCACCCCTCGGCCAGCAAGGCACGGTTCAGCAAACCGTTCAGTTATTACCCGATCTGACTGCCGAATGGTTGATCAACCAAACAGGAACTATCCGGGCTATCTTTTTTTACCGGGAGAATACGGATTATCTCAATACCACCTCTTCGGGAACCCTGGGACGAACCAAGCGCTCCGGCGCTAGTCTTTCCTACAGAAGAGAATTCAATCTGCTGGGTGGTGACGAGGAAAAGAAAAAGAATAAAAAAAAGGAAGTTCTTCCAAAGCCGGCTGCTAACAAACAAGAGGACGAACCGGAAAAAACAAAAGGTAATTAACCCTTACTCATCATTCAATATTTCATGTCCTAATTTATCTCTCTTGGTAAATAGATATTTTTCGTTATGAGGATTGGGATAAATTTCTATCGGTACGTTTTCTACAATTTCCAATCCATATCCTAACAAGCCTACTCTTTTCTTTGGATTATTGGTGATAAGACGAAGCTTTGTAATATTCAGATGTCGAAGAATTTGTGCACCAATTCCGTAATCACGCTGATCCATCTGGAATCCAAGATGCAGGTTAGCTTCTACGGTATCCATCCCCTGTTCCTGCAACTTATAGGCTTTCAATTTATTTAAAAGGCCTATTCCCCTACCCTCCTGGTTCATATATAATATAGCACCTTTGCCTTCCTTTTCTACCATCTGCATGGCTTTATGTAATTGTTCGCCGCAATCGCAGCGTAATGAGCCGAGGATATCACCGGTAAAACAGGATGAATGAACTCTTACCAATACCGGTTCATCTTTTTCCCATTCACCTTTTATCAATGCAAGATGTTCATTAGCTGATTTTTTTTCCTGGAAGGCAATGAGTTTAAAAACGCCATATTTGGTGGGCATATCAACCCGCACAATTTCTTCGATTAGTGAATCTTTTTTTAAGCGGTACTCGATAAGATCTTTTATAGAAATAATTTTGAAATCAAATTTTTTCGCCACTTTAAAAAGTTCCGGTAACCTGGCCATTGATCCATCATCATTCATAATTTCAACCAGTACGCCGGCTGGCTCCAGCCCCGCTAAACGTGCCAGGTCAACCGCTGCTTCGGTGTGGCCTGCCCTGCGTAAAACGCCGCCACGCTTCGCCCTCAACGGGAAAATGTGGCCGGGCTTTCCCAGGTCTTCCAGTTTTGTCTCCTTATTAATAAGGGCCTGCACCGTTTTGGCTCTGTCGTGTGCGGAAATGCCCGTGGTACAACCATGCCCCAGCAAGTCGACTGAAACAGTAAATGCAGTTTCGTGAAGAGCTGTATTATTATTTACCATTAATTCCAGCCCCAGTTCATCACATCTTTCTTCCGGCAACGGGGCACAGATAAGACCCCGTCCATGTTTGCTCATAAAATTAATAACCTCCGGAGTAACCTTGGAAGCGGCAGCAATAAAATCACCTTCATTTTCACGGTCTTCATCATCTACTACCACAACAAGTTTTCCTTCCCGTATATCCTTAATCGCACTTTCTATGGAATCGAACATATTCGAATAATTTATGCAAAGATAAAACAATGGAGCGGCTAAAAATATCTCCAACTAAATTTCATCCAATGCAGCCTTATTCAATATAAACCATGGCCTTATGCTTCAATAAGTTCTTCTGTTAAAATGTTAACATTTGACAATTTCTGATCTTGGCTTATTCTTTTTCTTTGTGCCTGAAAGCGATGGCCAGGCACTGACTGGTCAGGTATCTGGCTAATAAAACAAACCCATCGGGTACCTTCAATCCGGCATTTATTAAAGTATCCACCCCCAATTATTCTACCGCCAGTACATGGGGCCTGGTGCCAGGCATCCGTCATGTTTTCAATTAAGTTTTAAAAATATTTTGCAGGAAGCTGTCTCAAAAGGAATATTTCACGAAAAGGGCCCAAAGAATGCAGCGAACGCAAAGAGACAACCTATTAAGAATCAAGACAGCCTCTTATTGCTATTTTAGCGGAAATCCCGTTAATTTATTTTCCCCATCCCCATTTCAAAAATTCGGGCATCGCTTTTTCCCAGGTTGGAATATCATGTCCACCATCCGGCATTTCCATATAATTAATATCTTTTCCGGGTTCATATCCCTTTATTTTCAACTCATCAATCACCGCC
>JAOQAL010000572.1 GCA_025963615.1 Chitinophagaceae bacterium
TTAATCAACGGCAAGCCTGAGGAAATTCCCATACTGCCGGATGCCAGGGGAACTTCATTCAGCGGATGGGGCAATTCAGGATTCGGGGTATGGGTGTATTCCATCAATCCCGATCAGCCGGAAGAATCTGTTCAGTTGCTGAATAAAGTTCCGATGGCATCTGTCACCCATGTGTACAAGGCCCTGTATCCATCCAACAGGTGGCGGGATTATCACGATTTCAATAGCGTTACCGTCAACAGACCACAGCAGGCATATGTTGCATTGGATGGTGTCACTATCATCCCCGAAGTGTATGACCTTGCCCGTTCCAATTCATTGGTAGAAGCTTTTCCGGGAAAAAAGGTTTATGCAACCGATGAATATGATAAGAGAACGGTGAGCCTGGAAGTAAGTAAAGAAGGATACCTGGATAACCTTAATTACTTTGTCGAGCATGGTGAATATAATAATGCGACTGACAAAAAGGGAAATGTGTATATCGCAGACGGGCAGATTTACATCTATGATGCCAAAGGAAAACAAACGGGTAGGATAGAAGTGCCCGAACGGCCGGTAACCATTGGCTTTGGTGGTCGCGATGGTAAAACTTTATTCATTACTACCCGATCGGCATTATATGGTGTAATCGTTGAATAAAATTAAACTAAAAAAATTGTTTGCTCATTGAAGAGGCTGTCTCAGAAGTATGAGGCAGTTTCTTTTTATTCGGATACCTGATGGTGAGGTGTAGTCGTTGCACTAAAAAATGTTTTAAAGAAGAGTTCAAGGAATATGCTCTTGAAAAGGTATCTCAAAAACAATTTATGCCTTTGGGGGATTTTTCTGAAAAAGAACAAAAAAGTGCTGCGCTGACAGATTTAAATTTTCTTACGAACCCAGACTGGGATTGATTCGATCTGTAAACTCGGTTAACCGCAAACGTATTCGGTAAACCTTTTGTACTGGCTGCACACTTTAAGCGGACAGCAAGTGAAATTAAATGGGACGAGATCCCGGAAAAGATGTGCCGGGGTGGTTTACCAAATACTTCGGCGACAAAGACTAATCTCACTTGCGGCTCTGATCATAGTGCTTCTCTGATTCCTTAAGCTGTATCCTGAGATCCAATTCAGCAGCTTTTTATTTCGTGGTTATTTCGAAGAGTCCTTATGAAGTTAGCCGGCTCGCACGTTCCAGCAGCATATCTGTATACTCCTGTTTTAATTCTTTGCCCAGAAACGAACGTTCAATGGTGGCGAGCATTCCAGCTTTCCGGGATGTGAAACGCGTCAGGATACTCTCGCATACTTTTTCCTGTATTCCCAGGTTGGCAGCCAGCGTACGAAAATCTTTGAGTGTAAGGTTCGTCAGTTTGTTATTCAGTTTTAGTGCCATCTCTTCTTCGTCGTCCGGGATCACAAGTTTTGTCGGAACTAGATCGTATGCAGTGGATAAATTGATTTCCTGGCCATAAGGACGGATCAGTGAAAAGTTTTTCAGGTGCATGTCCGCATTTCCGGTAAGGAAACTAAAAACAATTATTTCAAAATAACTGATCAGATCAAAGCCTGCTTTTGTTGAATATTTTTTAATAATCTTGCCTGCCTGTTCATAGGTGCTGCGATACTTATCAGCTGTCAGCTTTCCCGACAACTGGCAAAAATCCTCCATATGGAGCTTGTTATTATCCTTTCGGTCGAAGCGTCTGGTGATATATGCCAGCTCTCCTGATCTGAGTCTGATTAAAGAATGCGCAGCCGTATCCAGTCCAAAATTTTCGCCTAATTCCATGGTCACACACTCCAGTTCCGGTAGGTGGGGAAATTCTCTGGGTGGTGGTTTCAGTATATAATGACCAAGAACGCCAACGATCGTGAGCCTGGAGGCTTTTGGATCATTTGGATCCGCTTCGATATTCAGGGATAGTTTCGCCTGTACACCCGGTATAGTTATGCGTTTGTTAATGGCCTGTGCTGCCAGCGCGGCTAAGTCCTTCAGCGTTGTTTCTATTCTGGGCGCAACATTGGTGCCAAAAAAACTCCTGGAGCACCTTGCGTGAAAGTCCTGCTCATCTTCAGCCAGTGGTCTGCAACAGTATAAACAGTTTTCTTCCTGCATTTGTCAAGTTTTATTCATCACCTACTACTGATACAGCTCCTATACAGTCCTTACAGGCAACCAGGAGCAGCCCCATTCTGTCGTTTCGTTCAACCTTCCAGTTTTTCACTACGAACCCCAGTAACCAGCCTTCGGGGATCAACCCATCAAAGAATGGAAAGAGGATTGGTGAATCATATGCATCATATCTTTTAGGAAGTGTCAGGCTTATTGGCATACTGTCGTTATTGTTCACGTACTCCGCTTCGTACTGAAACCAATACCCGTGTTCATCCTGCCATACTCTGCCGGCCAGTTCGCTGTTATAAAATACGTTTCCTGCGCGTTCCATGTTATAAATTTTCGATTGATCCGATGTCCTGATGAATGAGGGTAATGTGCTGCTTGCCGTTTGTAAGGTTTTCAGTATCTGTCAGCTCTAGTTTCCATGCATAGATTTTATTATCTCTGTAGATCGCTTCGTGCAGGAGGCCTTCCAAAACCGGCCCGTTCCGGACACTGACTCTTACATGTTTACCTACACTTGATTTTTCGATTTCAAATCCATTCAGCTCTCTTCCTGGTATGAGCGAAGCGCCGAATAAGGATAGCACCTGCAGGAGTTTATCCAGTTGTACGGTTGCCTTGCCCTGTTCGAGGTCCCGTATGAACCGCAGCCCTACGCCGGCTTTCTGGGCAAGGGTTTCTTGGGTGAGCCTGTTTTTCAACCGGTTTTCCTTAATAAAACTTATTATATAATTGCGTTCTGATTCCATAATATACCCTTACGGGTATAAATATAGTAAATATTTTTTAAATTATACCCGGCCAGGTATAAATATCATGTATTTAATCATAACTATACCCGGACAGGTATAAATACAAATTATTTAACCAAAATTATACCTGGTCGGGTATAAAGTAGCATTCTTCATTAAAGTTATGCAGATCATTTAACAGGGACAGTTAGACATATATAATAGAATATTAAACAATAATAAATATTTTTTCATTTATCTTTCTTTTTAACCACAGTAGTTGAAACTGTAGTGTGGTAAAATACTTAAAAGGAATGAATTGCTTAATACTAAATTTCTTAGTATTGCACTATGAAGGTTGGGTATACATTCAAAATAACAGTGAGGCACATAGAATGGATACATCTTAACCGACCGATACTTAAAAAGCCTCGAAGAACTCAAAAGCGGGCGTATCCCTGATTTTAACCACGACAAATCGGACACTATAAAAAAGAACGGTCCCCCTGAATTTTCCGAGTCCATAAAAAGGCACTGTTTGAGTTGTGGTAGGGAAATTACTAACCAAAGGGGGAAAAGTAGGTTTTGCGGTGCAAAGTGGAAAATCCATGAGATTTGCACTCCCAATACCATCCATGCTTGACCCCATGTAACATTTCGAATATATATTGAAATTTGCAATATTTATTACAGAATAATAATCAAATTAAAATGGGGATCAAAACAAAATGGTAGAAGGGGATTATCCTTTCTTTAAATCCTATTGAACGGTAATTTTAGGACATAAATATTTAATGTTAAATTTCTGATGTATATACTCTCAAAAAAATAATTTGATAAAAGGGAATTTTCTTTAAATAAAATAATATTTATATATATTTTTAAATAAAAAAATGAAAAGACTTAAAAGAATATTATCGAATATGATTATTTCTATAATAGAAAAATTTATTAAAAAAACAACATTTATAGAAAATGAAAAATGTTCCCAATTGATATTAATTAATCAATTCAAAGAATTATACTCAAAAGGTTTAAAATTATCATTTTTTGACATTGGATTTAGAAAATACTCGCAAAACTCTGAAGATGGTATTTTACTATATATTTTCTCTTTAATCGGAACAACAAACAAAGTTTCTGTTGAAATATGTGGTGGAATAGGAAGTCAAAATAATACTGCAAATCTTATAATAAATCATGGATGGAATGGAGTACTTTTTGAAGGAGATTTAAATAAAATCGAGAAAGCAAAATTTTACTTTTCAAGAAATCCTGATACTTTTTCATTTCCTCCAAAAATAATACATGCTTGGATAACAAAAGATAATATAAATAAATTAATAGAAGAGTCTGAAACAGTTGGTGAAATAGACTTATTAAGTTTAGATATTGACGGTGTTGATTACTGGGTTTGGAAAGAAATTTCTATAATAAAACCTCGAGTTTTAGTTGCAGAAATACAATGTATTTGGGGTGCTGACATGTCTGTTACTGTTCCTTACAGTAAGGAATTTCGTACTAAATATGTCGATGGCTTTGGCATTTATTCTGGTGCTTCTTTACTTGCTTTTGTAAACATTTCAAAAACTAAAGGGTATAGATTAATTGGTGTAGAAAAATATGGGTTTAACGCTTTTTTCATGCGAAATGATATCGGAGTGGATATATTTCCAGAATTAAACCCCGAAGAATGTTTGGATGTACCTTTTGCAAAATGGGCAAAAAATAAATTTCTTCCACTAGTAAAAGATTTGGAATGGCAAAATGTGTAAT
>JAOQAL010000693.1 GCA_025963615.1 Chitinophagaceae bacterium
TTTTAATCCGTTCGCTCCCTGATCGCAAAGTAAATAGATAGAAAATATTTTGTTTTTGATTGCGCTGCAAAGATCATTGCTTTCTTAGCCCGAAGGGCTAAAATTTGAATAGCCCCCGGTTTGCAACCGGGGTCATTGGTTGTCAACCTTAAAGAAATTACTGCTCTTTTGTAGACTGCTTTCAAAGGTTGGGAACCCTTTCACTAATAAACAACGCGTTTATGTGTTGAACAAGAGGCTGTCCTCCAAAGGAGGGTTGCCAACCTTAAAGAGATTACTACTCTTTTGTAGAGTGCTTTCAAAGGTTGGCAACCCTTTGCTTTCTTAGCCCGAAGGGCTAAAATTTGAATAGCCCCCGGTGCAACCGGGGGTCATTGTTTGCCATTAAATTCAACCCGCCGGCGGGTTGAGAGACCGTATCATTAATAACCACCGGTTCTATTCGTGTTAAGGCCCTTTGGGCTTCTGGGAACTACCCAATAGTAATTGATGCCATTTATCATCAAAATTTCTCGCTCATCCCGTTAGCTGTAAATTTTCTGTAACCAGGATTATACATCTACGTCATAAGTAGACCGGTCATTTAGCACCTAGTTATAAATTTCCTGGTTCATTCAAACCAATCATTTATAGAATAAGGAGAAGAAAATTTTGATGAATTAAAAAATGAATATATCTTAGTGCTCTAATTAAGTAGTACACTAAAACACAAGCAGACCAAAATTGAAAATCACACCTACGAAAACATTTTACAGCCAATCATCCTTAAAATTCGCCGTTCACTATAAAACAATGATCTATGTAATACAAAGTACCTACCTTTAAACTGTAATTATTAAAAACTAGTACTGATTTATAAAACAAATTGAAAATGAGAAAGTTAATTATCCTGCTTTTAGTTATTTCGACCGCTTTTTCTGTTAAAACCAATGCCCAGGCAAAAAATGGTAAAATAAGCGGCACCGTAGTCGATGGTAGTTCAAAGATTATCGAGTCCGCTACAATTACCCTAAGAAATGCAAAAGATTCTTCCGTTGCTAAAATCAGCATGGCCGATAAAGCCGGTAATTACGGTTTTGAAAACGTGGCCGAGGGCAAATACTTTGTATCCATTAGTGCTGTCGGGCATGAACCGGGTTATTCAGAACCAATAGAAGTAAATGCAACTGTGATGTCCGTAGTGGTAAAAAAAATGGAGTTAGTTCCTTTGGCAAAATCCATCGATGGAGTAACCGTTACCTCGAAAAAGCCACTAATAGAACAAAAAGCGGGAAAAACGGTGATCAATGTTGACGCGTCACAAACGAATGCCGGTCTAAACGCATTGGAATTACTTGAAAAATCCCCCGGGGTATCTGTAGATAATGATGGAAACATCAGTGTGAAAGGAAAGCAGGGAGTAATGATATTGATTGATGGCAAGCCGACCTATCTCAGCGGTGCGGACCTGGCTGCATTATTAAAAAGTATGCAAAGCAGTAACCTGGAGCAGATTGAAATAATGACGAATCCCCCTGCTAAATATGATGCAGCTGGTAATTCAGGCATTATTAATATTAAAACCAAGAAAGGGATGGTGAAGGGGATGAATGGAAATGCGAACGGGAGTTATAACCAGGGACTCTATGCCAGGTTCAATGGCGGCCTAAACCTGAATTACCGGAATAATAAATTGAATGTCTTTGGTGGTTATAACGGCGGTACTTACCAGGGTTACAATAATCTCGTCATTAACCGTAATTTATATGAGGCTGATAAAACGACGCTGGCTCGCACGATTGACCAGGTATCAAGGCCTCATTACAAAGGTGTTTATCATGGCGCCAAAGCAGGTATTGATTATAATTTTTCTAAAAAAGATGTGGCAGGTTTTGTAGTGAATACAAATTTTAATACGAACGATCAGGATCCTACCGGTACGGCTAATTTAAGAGATGCCGCAGGCAATTTGATTTACAAATTAATATCCAGTGGCAATAACTCCAGGAATTCTTCCAATGTGTCGGCCAATTTTAATTACAAACATACTTTTGATTCGACCGGGAAAGAGATTAGTGCCGACCTGGACTATGTGTATTATGATAATAAAAGCCATACGGAACTTAATACGCAAAGCTATGATAACAACAACGTGAAGAATGGTAATGATGTTATTTTAAGAGGCGATCTTCCCTCCAGCATAAAAATATACAGCGCTAAAATAGATTATGTCCATCCTTTTAAAAAAGGATTGAAACTGGAAGCGGGCCTTAAGACAAGTTTTGTGAACACAGATAACCAGGTAGGCTATCAGCGTAATAGTGGGAGCGGCTGGACCGTGGACGACCGGAGCAATTATTTCCTGTATGATGAAAATATCAATGCAGCCTATGCTATTCTGTCCAAATCAATAAAGAAATGGGAATTAACCGCGGGCTTGCGTTTGGAAAATACAAATTCCAATGGCCATCAGCTTAGCAATGATTCTACGTTTAAACGTCATTATACCAACTTATTTCCGAATGCAGGAATCAGCTATAATGCTAGTGAAAAAAACCAGTTTAGCCTGAGTTATAGCCGCCGGGTGGCCCGCCCCGATTATCAGGATCTGAATCCTTTCACGTATTTCCTGGATTCGCTTACGTATGGACAAGGTAACCCTTACCTGCAACCGCAGTTTACCAATAATTTCGAATTCAGCCACACCTTCAAAAAATTTCTTACCACCACCCTTAATTACACACAGACAGATGATATCATTACCCAGTTGCTGAAGCAGAATACAGAGAAAAATTTAACCTACCAGACAAAAGATAATTTCAGCAGCATGAAACAATGGGGTGTTGCCGTGATGGCGAATTTCGCTGTACAGAAATGGTGGAACATGAATGTTTATGCCAACGGATACAATAACCATTATGCAGGTCTTTATCAAAATGATCCTATTGATATACAGTTTACCAGTTTTACGGGCAACCTCACCAATAGCTTTACACTGGGTAAAGGATGGAATGCAGAAGTTAGTGGCTGGTTCCGCAGCCGGGGCGTCGATGGCTTGTTGGTCATTAACAATATGGGCGCTGTGAATAGTGGAATATCCAAACAGGTATTAAAGAAGAAGGGAACCCTGAAATTAAACGTAAGCGATATATTTTATACCCAAAAATTCAGCGGCTATGCAAAATATAGCGATGTCGATGTAAGAATTGCCGGTAAAAGAGATAGCCGCCAGGCCAACCTTACCTTCACGTACCGCTTTGGCAAAACAACCATTGCGCCGGAGCGCAGAAGAAACGGAGGGGCAGGGGATGAGCAGAACCGGGTGAAATCAGGAGGAAACTAAAGAAAGTATAGCCATTAAACCTTGA
>JAOQAL010000703.1 GCA_025963615.1 Chitinophagaceae bacterium
TCTTCTTCCTTGCTTAAAATTTCTATATAGATAAATTTATCACAGGCAGCACGGAAAGCACTGGGCGTTTTTTGTTCACCCATACCAAACACTTTCATGCCGGCTTCGCGCAATCTTGTCGCTAATCTTGTAAAATCACTGTCGCTGCTCACGATGCAAAAACCATCCACGCGCCCGGTATACAAAATATCCATCGCGTCAATAATCATGGCCGAGTCGGATGAATTTTTCCCGGTAGTATAACTATACTGTTGAATGGGTGTAATCGCATGATCCAGTAAAACCGTTTTCCAGTTGGCCACATGAGGTTTGGTCCAGTCGCCATAAATACGCTTGAAAGTTGGCACGCCGTACTTGGCTATTTCTTCCAGGATTTCACTGATGAGGCGGTAAGGAATATTATCCGCATCAATTAAAACGGCGAACCGGAGATCTTTTGCATTTTCCATCATTAACAAGGTTCATTAAAGTTAATCATAAATCCATTGTCATTTTTATTTATTCACCCACCTGAATAAAACGACACTAATAATTATTTAATAATAAGGGATACAACAAGATTGATTTAATTTTAGTGTTATAATTTTTTTAAATGAGAAAAACTGCGTTTTACCTGTTATTCCTTGTTACCGGCTATGCTTCACTGTCACAAACACAACAAGTTCATTTACCCAACGGATGGGGCCTGACGCCGGCTGGCAAAAGTCTGCCATTGGGTGATCTTCCATTAAACATTGCCGTGTCGCCCACAAAAAAATTTATAGCGGTTACCAACAACGGCCAAAGCACCCAGAGCCTGCAACTCATCGATGCTGTTAAAGACAAGGTTTTGAGTTCAGTTGAAATTCCCAAAAGCTGGCTGGGATTAAAATTCAGTGCCGATGGGAAATATCTTTTTGCTTCCGGTGGCAATGACAACCGGATACTGAAATACGCCATCATAAATAATAAACTGATTTTGAAAGACAGTATCCTGCTGGGCAAAAAATGGCCGGAAAAAATTTCCCCTGCCGGTCTGGACATATTGGATGCCAAGCAGCAGATGTATGTGGTAACCAAAGAGAATAACAGCCTGTATACGATTGATCTGAAAACAAAATCCATCATTCAGAAAGACACCCTGGGCGCAGAAGCCTATACTTGTTTATTATCGCTGGATAAAAATGAGTTGTATATTTCTGTATGGGGTGCTGACCGGATTGCCATTTTTGATACCCGCTCAAAAAAGTTTACCGGCAGCATTCCCGCCGGTGATAACCCTAATGATATGTGCCTGTCAAACGATGGCCGTTATCTTTTTGTGGCCAACGCCAACGATAACAGTGTTTCCGTTATTGACATCAAAAGAAGAAAAGTGCTCGAAACGCTGAATGCAGCGCTGTATGCCAATTCTATTCCCGGCTCTACCACCAATAGCGTAGCCATCAGCGAAAATGGTAAAACACTTTATATCGCGAATGCTGACAATAATTGCCTCGCTGTATTTGATATCACAAGACCCGGCAGTAGTTTGTCAAAAGGATTTATTCCTGTCGGCTGGTACCCGACCTGTGTAAGGGTATCCCGTAATAAGATTGTTGTCGCCAACGGAAAAGGATTTACCTCATTGCCTAATCCGCAGGCACCGGGTCCCTATGACAGCAAACGGGGTATTACATTTCACCAGGGAAGTATCCGGAAAGTGGATAAGGATCAGTATATCGGCGGACTTTTCAAGGGTACTTTAACTATCATATCGACACCCACAGCAAAACAATTAAGCGGGTATTCATTACAGGTATATGCGAATACCCCTTATCATAAAGATAAAGAACTGCTGTCGCAGGGTGAAGTGGGTAATCCGGTTCCCATGAAAGTAGGTGACGTCTCCCCGATCAAGCACGTATTTTATATTATTAAAGAAAACAGGACTTATGACCAGGTGTTGAGTGATATACCCGGGGGAAATGGAGATACCAGTCTCTTACTGTTTGGAGAAAAGATCACTCCCAATCTCCATGCCCTGGCGAAAGAGTTTGTGTTACTGGATAATTTTTATGTAGACGCCGAAGTAAGCGCTGATGGACATAACTGGAGCCTGGGTGGTTATGCTACTGATTACCTGGAAAAAACATGGCCAACCGGCTATGGTGGCCGCGGCGGTTCCTATGATGCAGAGGGCAACCGGGCTATTGCCAATAATAAGGGCGGTTTTATCTGGGATCATTGTGCAAAGGCCGGGGTGAGTTACAGGACCTATGGTGAATTCGCGGATGACTACATGCCGAATATACCGGTACTGAAAGATCATTTTTGCCCCTATTATACAAGCTGGGATCAGACGGTGCGGGATACTACGAGAGTAGGACAATGGAAACGGGATTTTGATTCACTCGTCGCCAGCCATGCTTTACCCCAATTGAATACCCTCCGCATCATCAATGATCATACGGAGGGATTACGTAAAGGCCGGCCTACCCCTTTTGCCCATTGTGCAGATAATGACCTGGCAGTAGGAATGTTTGTTGATTATTTAAGCAAAAGCCCGGTATGGAAAGAAAGCATTGTATTTGTTGTTGAAGACGATGCGCAGAGCGGTCCTGATCATGTTGATGCGCATAGAAGCACCGCTTATGTTGCCGGTGCGTATGTTAAAAGAAACTTCATTGACCATACCATGTATTCAACAACTTCCATATTACGTACGATCGAATTGATTCTTGGACTTCCGCCCATGAGCCAGTATGATGCATCCGCCACCTCCCTGTGGCGCTGCTTTCAATCAACACCTGACCTTAGCGGTTACACGGCAAAGCCGTTGCAATGGGATATTAATGAAAAGAATGTAGCGGAAAATGTATGGCAGCGCAAAAGTGAGACATTTGATTTTACGATGGAGGATCGCATTCCTGACAGAGAATTTACTGAAGTAATATGGAAAGCGGTAAAAGGTGAGCATGCCCTGGTACCTGCACCCAAAAGAGCTGCCTTTGTGAAACAAAATGAAAAGAAGGATGACGAGGATTAAAGTTTAGCAATTTATTAATAAATTATCACCCGCTGTTTATAACTATTTCGCCGTGATTAAGCAGTTTCTTTATAAATTTATATCTCATCAAAGAAAAGGAGGTATTCATGCAATTAACAGATAAATCATGGACGCCTTCGGTTATTATCGCGTAACCGGGCTTCTCCGTAAAAATAATCTGCCCCGTAAAACGGGGGGCCACTAAGATTACTTAGTGGCTTTTTGTTTGCCGTTGCCGGTCCTTATTCCTGCATCACCGGCAACTCAATATAAGTGGCATATTGTTTATTAAAATAAATCCTTTGCTCTGCTTTTATAAAATCTTTTTCTGACGCTTCAAAAATATTGGGTACATATTTCTGTGGGTTACGGTCTATCAGCGGAAACCAGGAACTCTGTACCTGTATCATTATGCGGTGTCCTTTTTTGAATGTATGATTAATGTCATGCAGGTCGATCATAAATTCTTCCGGCTTATTGGGAATAAGCGGGGAAGGATTGGCAAAATTTTTCCGGAAACGCCCGCGGAATACTTCCATCGCTACGGGCAACTGGTAACCGCTCATGGACATACTTTTTTCATTAAAATCCGGATACACATCAATCAATTTAACAATCCAGTCTGCATCCGTGCCGCTGGTGCTGGCGAATAAATGCGCCTTGATTTTTCCAGTTACCGTCATATCATCTGTCAGCGAATCCAATACAAAGTTTACCACATCCGGTCGTGTGTAAACAAAACGTTGATCTTCTACCTGCCAGTCACGCCAACGGCTACCCATTCCATAAGTTGCTTCAATCGGCAGCGTTCTGTAGGGAACTGGTTTCG
>JAOQAL010000730.1 GCA_025963615.1 Chitinophagaceae bacterium
TTATCGATCCAGACCACATCCATTTTTATGGCGGTAAGTTGTTGGCCCAATTCATCATGGATTTCTCTGGCTATATAGGTGCGCTCTTCCTCCCGGATCTTCTGAAGGTGTTCGGTCAACCGCCTGATCTCTTCATAGGATTGTTTCAGCGTTTCTTCTGTTTTTTTTCTTTCTGTTACGTTGTGTACCAATGATAAGATCGTTATTACATTTCGGTGCTCATCTCTTAAAACGGAATTATACCATTTGCAATAAATTACCTTTCCATCTTTTGTGTAATTACGGTTCAGACTCAGGTTACTGTCATCAATTCCTTGTATCAAATGTTCGACAATTTTATTCACTACCTCTATATCGTCCTCATAAACGATAGGAAAGTCGGTGCCATACATGTTTTTCCCGAGCGCTTCTGTGGCATTCCAGCCAAAAATTTCTTCGGCACGCGCCGACCATCGTTTAATATAAAGGTCTTTATTCCACTCAATAACCGCAAGGGGTGTATTTTCGACATGATATGATAGACGTTGGTAAGCTAACCGCAATTCATCTTCTGACCGCTTTCGTTCCGTGAGATCCTGGGTAGCTCCAAATAACCTGATTGCTTCTCCAGCCTCATTGGTCACAATCTGTCCGCGTGAATGAACAATCCGCTCCTCACCATTGGGTCTCAGTATGCGGTAATAAAAACTATATGACTCTTTGTTTTTGATAGAGCCGTAAATAGTCTTCAGTACCAAATCCCGATCCTCCGGATGGACAAACGACATGGTATCATGAATAGGGTCCATTTCTCCAGGTTCAAACCCAAAGATGCAATACAGCTCATCAGACCAGCTTACGGTGTTACGCTGTAAGTCCCAATCCCAACTGCCGAAATGTGCCAGGCGCTGGGCTTCGGCCAGCAAGCCTTCACTGTGCCGGAGCTTCTCTTCGGCCTGCTTGCGTTCGGTAATATCTTCAGCTATGCCTGCGACCCGGTAGATAAGCCCTGACTCATCTTTTATAGGAAATGAACGATCCCAAATCCATCGGATCGACCCATCCGGCCTCACGATGCGATACTCCACCTCATCCGGCTCGCGTCGTCGTTCTTTTAATTCAACTACCCGGGCTTTGTCATCGGGGTGAATGGCATCGGTAAACAAGCGAAGGTCCTGGTACAAACTTTCGCAGGATCGTCCCCAAATTTTTTCATAAGCCGGGCTGATGTAGAGCATCGATTGTTTTGCCATATCAATCAGCCAGAAGACCTCATGTATATTTTCGGCGATCTGACGGAAACGTTGCTCACTACCCGTCAATGCCGCCGTTCGCTGGAGTATTCTTTTTCTAAGCGTGTGATTCCACACAGACAGCCCTGCTATAAACAATATCGCCACTGCCACTGCAGATACAACAAGGATGAAATAGCGGAGATAATGTCCATATTTGTTGATAGTACTTCCAAACCATTTCTCGTCTATTTGTTTCAGTTTGTCCGGTTTAATGGCCGCGAAGCCGTTAGACACTATATTTAATAGGGAAGTATTCCCTTTGCAAACAGCACGCCGGAGCTTGTCCCGGAATACCGGCGCCGAATGCCGGAATTCAGCGTCGAGGTCCATTTTATTCAAAAGATAAAGTGCCGACGGGTCGTCAGCAAGAAAGACATTCAGCGTATGTTCTCTTGCAGCCGTGATGATCGCATCATTATTCTGAAACAGGATCATGTTCTTCACTCCATTCGCCTTAAGTTTGTCAATATGTTGATCGCCTGTTTTGACCCCGACTGGAAATCTTTTTAAAGACGCGAGATCTGATACGCCGGAAATGTTGTTTCGAAAATAAACCGAGGCTTCGATTGTGTTATAGGCCGGGGTAAAATCAAAGTAGTCCTGGCGGGCAACCGTCTCGACGATGCAGTCGATTACATCGAACTCGCCGGCACGCATACGCTGTAACGCTTCGCTCCAGTCCATCGCGTGGATCTCGACCTTGATCCCCGTTTTCTTTTCCCATTCCTGCCATTGATCAACCAGGATGCCTTGCAACTTACCACCTTCCGGCTGAAACGAGTAGGGAGCATAGTCATTATCCATCACAACACGGATAGTTCGTGCTGTATCTATGGCAGACTGCGCCATGACACAGGGTGAAACGAAGGCAAGTGCAAGAATGAGAAGACCCGGTATTTTTAAATTGTTTAGATATATCATCCCAAAGCCATTACTAACACTAACATCTCACCGCGATAATGCATTCGCGTTTAGAAGTACAATATTCCTGAATCATTTCCTTTTTAATCAAGCGGTATGCGTCCTGCATTTTTTTTGAGCCATAGATCAAATGATTGCAATTCCGGGTTTAGCTCTTTGGAAAGTTTCAGATCACGGATACGGTTACAGTGTTCGTCAAAATCACTATAGAATTGAAACATATTTCCCAGGTCATCAGCTGCCGGAAATCCAAAACTGCGGTATTGGGCAGGGGTAACTTCGTTGTAGAACACGTCTTTGTTTAATGCCTTTGATAAGGCTTCTGCCATTTCAGTGCCGGTGAGCTGGCCTCCGGCAATACCAACTGACTTGCCAATCATCTCTTTACCTTTTTTAAAAATACCATAAGCGCATTTCCCGATATCATCCGCTGCTATTCCGGCCAATTTTTTCTTTCCCATAGGAAGAGTGAGCAGCAGTTTTCCATCGGCCCCTTTCTTCGGCCCCATACCAAAATAGATCATATTATCCCAGTACAAGGATGCTAATAGAAAAGTAACCGGCAATCCGGCATCTATAAAAAAATGATCGGCTTCACCTTTACCGTCGAAATGGGGTACTTTATATTTTCCCTGGAGGGTGGGCATACTGTCGTCACTTAATGGCACAAATTTTCTAACATCTTCGAGCGTCGACCAGATCACATGTTTTAGTCCTGCGGTTTTTGCCGCTTCAGCCATATTTTTTGCCTCTGCTGTTTCTTTCTCGGCAGAAAGATGTACCCAGAAAAAAGTTACAAAATAAGCGCCATAGGCACCCGTCAATGCCCGTTCCAGGCCGGCTTTATCATCGATGTCGGCTGCCACGACTTCGGCGCCCATTTTAGCCAGTTCCTTCGCTTTCGCAGAGCTGGGATCGCGGGTTACAGCACGAACAGCAAATTCACTATTCTTATCGTTAAGAATCGCATGTGCAAGACCGCCGCCCTGGGCTCCGGTAGCGCCAAATACGACGATAATTTTTTTGGTAGGCATAGTTTTGATTTTTTTATTTCATTAAGATAAGTAAAATATTTATTGTTTTAATTGTTTCATCTTAAAGGAACGTCTAAATTTTGTTGCGATCTCTTTAGAAGTTAAGCCCTCGTACAGGAGTTTGATAATTTCTATTTCACGTACTGTAAGTACTTTTATGTAGTCCGGCACTTCGCTCATCGCCAGATTTAATAAAATATTTTTTATTTCATCACAAACAAATGTTTTGGCCTGCATCAGTTCTTCAAAAGAATTGTTCCAGGCGATAAAGGTTGATTATGTGTTGAAACGACCAGGTAGAGAAATTATATTCATATTGACAGAAAAAAATTAGATACGGTGTCTTCCGTTTCCTTGCCCATTATGTCTTTCTTTTTTGACGGGATCAATCTGCATCTTGTTATCTGCAGTTTACAATTAGATAATGTTGGGAAATGTTTTTAATCTGGGGGAGTAGAGACCTGATTCAATAAAAATTATAGTTTGCTGAAGAAAAGAGCCTGTAGAAACAGGCCCTTTTACTGCTTTGCAAAAGTTCTCATAAGACAGATCCAGATATAATCTGGCTTTCAAACGGTTATCGGATAATATACAAACTGGACAAAACTGCAAACCAAAAAGATATTTCACGCAAAGGGCATAAAGAAGCAAAGAACGCGAAGAGGAACGGTCAAGAATCAATCTTCACTTTCCAGACATGTCTGTGGAATTAACTATCAGCCATACCGGTCAATGAGGTGCAGAAGATGCATTTAATAAGGTACACTGATCACTATACTGCAACCCTTACCCGGAGCACTTTCTATTGCCAACTCACCGCTAAAAGAATCAACCCTGTTAATTATATTTGAAATGCCGATCCCTTTTCGTTTTTCTTTGACATCAAAGCCTTTACCGTCATCGGCCACTACGACATGGATAACGCCGTTCTCCGTTTTTACCGATACGTTCACGTTTTCTGCTCCGGCGTATTTTACGATATTATTAAATTGTTCCTGTATAATTCTGTAGATATTCAATTTAAGATCATCGGAGAGAAGCTCGTTTGCTGCCGAATAAGTAAGATCTGTTTTTATCTTCGTTTGGTCCAGTTTAACAAGGAGGTCCCGGATCAGCATTTCCAGGTCAATGTTTTTATTTGGTGTAACTAACTTTTGGCAGAGTAAACGGATTTCTTCAATGGTGACATCCAGCAATTGCCTTGTATATTTTATTAGTTCTTTTATTTTTTCGTTATCGTGTTCTGCCATCTCCAGGTACAACCTTATACTGGCCAGTATCTGGTTTACATTATCATGCAGTTCCTGTCCGAGGTGATTTCTTTCTTTTTCCTGTGTTTTGATAATAGCTCTTGCAATATTTTTTTGTTCATGAATTAGTTGTTCCAAAATTTGCCGCTCTAATGCCTTTAAATTTTCCTCTGCAACTTTACGTCCGGTGATATCACGGGAAAAACAGGCAGCCCCAATGATGGCAGCCCCATGATAGATCGGATAAAAGGAAATTTCTGACCAGCCATCTTCCGGGAGTTTAGAATGTTCAATTTCCGTAAAACTTTCTCCTGAAAAAGCACGATGGTAATGTTGATAAAAACGATTCAATGATTCACTGTTGATATCACTTGCGGGACTATCGCTTGCTTTTGCAATTGTCTGGTCCGGCATAGCCTTCACCATTTTGTCAAATGCCTCATTAGCCGTAATTAGATTGAGGTCCCGGTCTACACTCCACATCAGGTCGTGGGTATTATTGATTAACGCTTTGAGATTACCACGGTCAAACTCCCGTTGTTGTTCAATAACCTTCTTCTCTGTGACGTCCCTTCCGT
>JAOQAL010000776.1 GCA_025963615.1 Chitinophagaceae bacterium
GCTTCTTACAGGCAAGGTGTTAGCTTTAACAATGAACGCTTTTTCAGATATCCCGAATTATTGTTGTTGCATGCCGAAGCGTTGTTAAGCGGCGGTACAGCGAAAGGTGGAAGCAGTTTTCAAACGGCGGATGCCTGTGTAAACAAAACAAGGGATAGAGCCGGATTAAGCCCATTAACGGGGGTTACATTAGATCAGCTTCAGAAAGAAAAACAAAAAGAACTTTGTTTTGAGCCGGCCCGGTATTTCGATATGATTCGTTGGAATATTGGCGGGGCTAAAATTTTCCCGTTTCCGCAGGATGAAATAGATAGAAACCACGGTGACTTAAAACAGAATTAATAATTGAAGGCATGAATGGCGCATTAGTGCCTGTATATTCTTTAGTCATAGTAGTAAATTTCAGGAACAGGCAGACTTTCATCTGCCTGTTCTTGTTTAATACGTACTTTCAATAATGGGTTCAAACCATATCATGACCATATTTTAAATCAGCAAATTTGTTCATGGCAAATAAAATTTCTACGGTATTATTCCTGTTTTTTTTTCTGGTAGCATGTAAGAATAACAAGGTATTTAAGGAACTTTCACCCAACACAACCGGGATTAGTTTTGAAAACAAACTCACTTATACCGACAGCCTTACCGTGCTGGATTTTGAATATATGTTTAACGGGGCAGGCGTTGCCGTATGCGATATTAATAACGATGGGCTACAGGATATTCTGTTCACCGGTAATATGGTTTCTGCCAAACTGTATCTCAACAAAGGCAACCTGAAATTTGAAGATATAACAGAAAAAGCGGGAATAACAACCGAAGGGTGGTGTTATGGTGCGGCTGTGGTGGATATTAATCAGGACGGCTACCAGGATTTCTATATCTGCAAGTCAGGGAATAAGAATACAGCTCCCGCCAAAAGGCGCAATCTCTTTTTTATTAATAATGGTAACAATACATTCACCGAGTCTGCTGCCAGGATGGGATTGGATGATGAAGGGTACGATGTGCAGGCCGCTTTTTTTGATTATGATAAAGATGGTGACCTTGATATGTACATGCTCCGCAACTCTTTTGTAAATTATAACAGGAACAATGCAAGATCGGTGGATACTTCAGGCGGAACATCTTCTACTGACAAACTATACCGCAATGATGGAAATTTGCACTTCAGCGATGTTTCATCAAAAGCAGGCATTACCATTGAAGGGTTTGGGTTGGGTGTAGCCATCTGCGATATTAATAAAGACAACTGGCCTGATGTGTATGTGTCAAACGATTTTATTACCAACGATTTGATCTGGATAAATAACCACGATGGCACCTTCTCCAATATGGCAAAACAATACCTCCGCCATCAAACCTACAATGCAATGGGTAACGATGTGGCGGATTTTAATAACGATGGAAATGATGATATTGTGACGGTAGATATGCTGCCGCCGGATAATAAACGATGGAAACTCACCATTGGCGGAAACCGCTACGATGAATTCAGTAACAGCCTTGCGATGGGTTACGCACCGCAGTATTTGCGGAATACGTTGCAGTTGAATAACGCCGATGGAACATTTAGCGAAATAGCGCAGGTGTCGGGCGTCAATGCAACTGAATGGAGCTGGGCACCATTACTGGCAGATTTCGACAATGATGGCTGGAAAGATTTGTTTATAGCAAACGGTTATAAA
Source organism: Chitinophagaceae bacterium (assembly GCA_025963615.1). Taxonomy (GTDB): domain Bacteria; phylum Bacteroidota; class Bacteroidia; order Chitinophagales; family Chitinophagaceae; genus JAFDYH01. The sequence goes on from JAOQAL010000776.1 coordinate 1,689, forward strand.
TCGGATGTCACCAATCTTGATTTTATAGTGTATGGTAAACGGGCACTGTTTATGGGTACACCACAAGCCAACCGGAAAGAGAGATTGAAAATACTGGAGGGATATCCGGGCATACATGTCAGCAATTACATGTATAAAAACAATGGTGACCTTACTTTTACGGATGTATCTAAAACATGGGGTTTAGATAATCCGTCCTACTCTAACGGCGCTGCTTATGCGGATCTGGATAACGATGGTGACCTCGACCTGGTGATTAATAATATTGATGAACCGGCATCCATTTACGAAAATCAAACCAATAAATTAAGTCCATCCGCTAAATGGATAACGGTAAAATTTAAAGGACCTCCAGGCAACCGGGACGGGCTCGAAGCCAAAGTATGGTTATGGCAAAAAGGAACCATGCAATATGGTTATTGCGCACCGGTAAGGGGTTATTTATCGAGTGTGCCGGCACAAGTACATTTTGGTTTGGCAGAACAAATGGTTGACAGTGTCATGATTTTATGGCCCGATGGAAAAATGCAACACATTAATAAGCCCTCAACCAATAAAATACTCACGGTTGATTATAAGGAAGCCGGGTTTTCTTCACAACAAAATACTCCTGTTTCACAACCTGCATTGTTAACTGAAGTTGATTCATCGCTTCAACTGCGTTACCTGCACGTCGAAGATGATTATATTGATTTTAAAGCGCAGCCCATTTTGCAACATACCTGCTCGCATGAAGGGCCAGGCCTTGCCGCCGGCGATATCAATGGTGATGGGTTGGATGATATTTATGCAGGAGCGGCTGCAGCGCATTCGGGCAGTTTTTTCATACAGCAACCCAATGGTAAATTTTTACAACAATCGCTTCACGATTCGATGCATGCCGATGATATGGGCGCTTTGTTTTTTGATGCTGATAACGACAAAGATCTGGATTTATATATAGTGAGCGGCGGAACAACAGCAGAAAAAAAAGGAAATCCTATTTACCAGGACAGGTTGTACCTGAATAACGGTAAAGGAGAATTTACAAAATCGCCCGACGCATTACCGCAAATGTATAATAGCGGCGCCAGTGTTATTGCGGCGGATTATGATAAAGACGGCGACCTGGACTTATTTGTTTGCGGAAGAGTGAGCCCGGGCGAATACCCGGTTTCTCCAAAGAGCTATTTGTTAAGAAACGATGCAACAGCAGGAGCGCCAAAATTTACTGATATAAGCGCCACCCAACTGCCGCTCCAGGGAAATATGGGGATGGTTACTTCGGCATTGTGGACTGATTTTGATAATGATGGATGGGTTGATCTGGCACTCGTTGGAGAATTTACGCCGGTTACATTTATCAAAAACAAAGCTGGCGTGTTGCAGCAAAATGCACCGGCTACTATTGAAAAATCGAACGGATGGTGGAACAGTTTGGTTGCTGGTGATTTCGATAATGACGGGGATATAGACTATGTTGCTGGAAATGTTGGGCTAAATAACTGGTTACAGGCAAGCACAACTGAACCGGTGTGTGTTTACGCAAAAGATTTTGATAAGAACGGAAGAATAGATCCAATACTTTGCCATTTTAAAAATGGCGTGGAATATATGGTACACGCAAGAGATGATATTAATATGCAGATGACAGCCATGAAAGCAAGGTTCCGGGATTATGCCAAATGGGCCGATGTGAGTTTTAAATCTGCATTTTTGAAAGAAGAAATAGAAGATGCGTTGGTATTGAGATGTTATACTTTTTCAAGCGCCTATATTGAAAATAAAGGCGGCGGAAAATTTGAGTTACATGATTTACCTGTAGCGGCACAGCTATCATCCATATAAGGAATGCAGGCCGCCGATATTGATAATGATGTATACCTTGATGTGGTATGTGCAGGCAATACATTCGCACCCGAAGTACAGTCGGGCCTCAACGATGCACAAGGCATGCTCGTGTTTAA
>JAOQAL010000784.1 GCA_025963615.1 Chitinophagaceae bacterium
ACGCCATGAAATCCAAATTCATTTCCTGTTGCATCGGCATGAAAATAACGGTAAGCCCCACCACTTCGCGGTTCAAATTTCTCGATCCTCATGGTGAGCTCCCGTGGACCTAGCCACTTCACAATGAGTTTCGGATCAGTGAATGCTTTAAAAACAAGATCGCGGGGCGCCTCAAATTCTCTCGTAATGAGTACTTCCTGTTTGCCGGGTTCTGCTGTAATTTTTGTTTGATTCTTAGTTGCCATTTTTTATCTTTTTAATTGTGATGATTATCTGTTTAGCACAGGGATAAATTATGAACCGGCAATTATATCTTGCCGGTTTCATTTCTTCCTTCCCGGTTTTTTTTGTTTTGCTTTTAATTCCTCCACTATCGAATCAAGGGAATCAAATCTTTCTTCCCAGATTTTCCTGTATTGTTCCACCCAAACGGCTACTTCATTTAATTTTTCCAGTTTCGCATGACAATAGTGTTCCCGGCCCTGTTGTCTAATTATAATGAGTCCGCATTCATTTAAAATTTTGATATGCTTTGAAACAGCCTGGCGGCTGATGTCAAAACGCTGTGCTACGGAATTCAATGTTAGTGATTCATGAGCAATAACATTAATTATATTCCTTCTGGTGGGGTCGGCAATAGCCTGAAATACGTCACGTCTCATTTTGATCAGGGGTTTATTATGCAACGTTCCGGTTGCAAATATAAACGCAATCATTCGGTTGCCCAATTTTATTTCATATTTTTTTTCCAGCGTTTTACGAAGTGGTTTTTCACTTTTATTTTAGCGGTGCAGATGACTGACGCTTTTAGCCCGAAGGGCTTAAATTTGAATAGCCCCCGGTTTGCAACCGGGGGAGCGGCCGAATCATTTTTTGCACCGTTGGTTATTCATATTAAAGCCCGTTGGGCTTATGGAAATAACTATTACTAATAAACAACGCGTTTTGCGAAAAGGTTTTTCGCTTTTATTTTAGCGGTGCAGATGACTGACGCTTTTAGCCCGAAGGGCTTAAATTTGAATAGCCCCCGGTTTGCAACCGGGGGTCATTATTGTTTTCCAGGAAATTTTTAGCATATCATTTGTCCGCAACACCCCAGAGATGAAATGATACTCTCGGATGATTGCCCGCTTTGGTAACAAGCTCTTTTTCCAGGAATGGCAGGTACCAAAATGTGCCAGGAAAAGGAGAACCACCGGTAATTTATTCTGGAAGAGCAGCATAGAAGAAAATTTCATTCATGCACGAGCAAAATAGCATCCGCAATAATGATCCCATCCGCATTTTTATTGGTTATTTCTATATAGCTTTTTGTATTCTTAAACAAATGGTATTCTCCTATATAAACCCATTCGCCCGATGTTTGGCCTTCCACTTTTAATGCCCGCAGGTTAACAGAAACCGGATTTAGATTTTTCCCGTCAAATACGTTAATAGCTACCGTGGATGAAGCGCCATCTGCTTCCGGCGTATAACTGTATATTTTATACTTACCTGTTGTTGGTATAGTGCTCTTAAATTTTACAGACATAAAGTCTTTATCCCGGCTCTCACATTGGAGAGATGAGGAAGCATAACTATGGCTGGCGTTTTCATTCTTTTTCCATGCTCCCTGTATAGTTATATTTTCTGTTTGTTCGTTGTCGATTAAGATATCCGGCTGGCTCTTATCGGCTAAAGGGTTTAAGCGCAGAATATTTTGTAACTCCCGGACATTGATACGCTGAACACTGGTATGTGCATCAATAGCCAGGATGGCCGCGGCGGCGGCGGATTGACCCATCACCATAAAAACAGGTTCCATCCGTATCGAACCATAAGCGATATGGGAAGCAGATAAACATACTGGAACCAGCAGGTTGGTGCATTGCTGTTCTTTTGGAGTCAACGAGCGGTAAGATACAGGATACGGAGGAAACCCACCTACCTGTACGTCCCCTTCATTTTTTACCATCTTTATTCCATTTTTATCAATTACGATACGTTGGCAATTGTGTGAGTCCATGGTATAGGCGGCCATTCCTACACCATCCGTTACCTTTACTTTTCCCTCACAGTTTGCCTGCGTCATCACATAATCTCCCTTCATCCTGCGGGCCTCCCGTATGTATAGCTGTGGACTCCAGTTATTGTTATCGGTGTATTCATCTTTCGGATAACCCCATTTAAGCATTTCATCCCGAAGATGCTTTGGCATGCGTTCATCATGACCTATAAAATACAACAGGCCCTTTGTATATTGCTCGTGTAATTTTTGAATTTTTTTTCTTTGTTCATAACCGGCTTCCGGATAATCATAGTTCATGCCAATCATATCTGTTGAAAAAGGGCCGTTATTATTAATATCCGTTTTATGATTGGGCATATAATCCGGCTTCATGATAAGATCAAATGGCCGTTGAGGTTCTTTCTCCAAAACGCGCAAAAGTAATTCATAACGGGCAGGGTCATAGTCTTCAGGTTGGGTTATTGGTATTTGATTTGAAAGAGAGTCAGTAAGGCAAATCCTGAAATTGTAGGTCTGCACTTTTTTATCTCCTGAACCCTGAGGCGCTACTTTTTCGTTGCTGATACCCCATAATAATCCGCTTTCGGGATTCCCTTTTTCGATATAAGGGTCAATATTATCAGGAAACTGGTGCTTATCCCTTAACTGTACTCCATTGTATAACTCGTGATAAGTATCATTTGACTCCCTGCCAACAATATATGATACACCAGCTCCCGCGATAAGGTCTCCTTCATAGGTGCAATCCAGGAATATTTTTGCCGTTATATGTTCTTTGGAATTTTTACCAGGAAGTAAGGGATTTTCAACAATAATTTTCTTTATCGTGCCTTTTTCTTTTATTACCTCTTTTAACCGGAATGAAAAAAGTACATCTATTTTTGCCCGTTGTATATATTCTTTAAATAAATTTTCTGCCACCCGGGGCTCAAATATCCATTGCTCAAATTTTCCATAATGTTTTCCTATCCTGCGGTAAAAGTCCAGGGCAAGGCCCGATATAGCGTATTTATTGCCGATATCTGTATAGCCTAATCCACCTGTAGTTAATCCTCCCAGTCTCGTGCCAGCCTCGATCAGTATCACCGATTTGCCCATTTTCTTTGCTGTATAGGCTGCCATCACCCCGGCTGACGTTCCACCGTAAACGCAAATGTCAACTGACCGGTTCTTTTGTGAAGTGGCTGATGAACTAAGAACAGCCGCTAAATACATCGCTACAAAAGGTTTCAATTGGAAAGGCATAGGCAATTAATTTATTATTTCATACGCTGGTTGTCATAGGCTGTCATTTTTCAGGCACCCGATTTCAAATTTAAACTAATCTCAGGTAGCAATCGGACCGTTACAATATCACTGTGGCCTTACTGTAATAAAAAAATATTTTTTATTAGTACGGGTATGTTATAGTTTATCTTATAAAGGGGCTGAATTTCGTATTCGAAATTCAGCCCCTTTTAATTTTATTTGCAAAAGAATATGACGGTTAACAGGGTTTGCGAAAAGGGTGCCAATCAGGCTCAGCCTGAGAATTCTGTCTGTATTATCTTTTCAATTGGATAGTTGAGTAGACTTCGATAGTATCAGCTACACCCAGGCAATTAACAAATAATTTTCCCGCTTAGTTCTATTCTGGATTACTTATCCTTCCTTTTATTTTTTCTGCCGGCTTTATTTTTTTTATACAGAACAAAGACCGCTTCTACCAGCCGTTCCACATCATTATAGGTATATAGATTTTCTTTGGCCGGTGTATCGGGTCCTGAAAAAGCATCTTCAAGCCATTCCTTCAGGCAGGCACGTATAGCGGGCAAATCATAACATTCAAAAAAGGATTTAATGACCGTTTGAGGGTTTTTTATTTCATGTGCAGTAAGGCGTAAGGGGTTGCCATGCCATTCGGGATATTCAGTCAGTATCTTTTTGCGGAGGCTTTCTTTCATAGTGTCTGGTTTTAGGTTGGTTCCCGGCGGGTTTCTTGTTTTTGTTTGGTCTTTTGTCCGGGTGAAATTTTAGGTATATCTTACAGATACGCTTCAAAATTAAAGGTAGCAACTTTATGTATACCTCAAATAAAACTTGTAATAATTTTGTTTTTATAATATATCCTTGATTATGATTTTCTTTCATGTAAACCTAAAGTATGTTTGTAAGGTATTCGGCTTAACCCAAGAAATACTCGCATTGTACATGAAAAAGACCCAGACTACCATTGGTAACTGGCAAAGTGGTAAATCACAACCTTCATTAAAAGAATTATTAATATTATGCAATTATTTTGCTGTCGATTTAACAACTTTAGTTGCTATTGACATTGAAAAGGAGAACCTCATTGGCGAGGAAAATATTAAGAATTTTAATGCTAAAGCCAGCCGCAAAATTAACTTGAAGGATAAGATAATAAAAGGTTCTGTTCCGGTTAATTACGATTATCGAATTCCTGAAAGCCAGGTAAGTGATGAAGACAGAACAACCAACTGGGTAGTACTAAATGAGCTCCGCAATCTAAGTCAGAAAATAGACCAGGTAAAAATTGCTATAGATAAAATAGGAAAAAACAAAGAGGGTAAGTAAGCGGTCGCTAATGATAGAAATTCGGTTTATTTTTTAGAGAAACATATACACAACTTTTTTATCCAGCCAGGACCTTTGTGCCTTTTATTTATCAGCGAAACATTTTTGGTAAATGGCTGTCGGTTTCCCAGGCTGGTATTCAATGGAAGATTTGTTTTTGCTTCTGATTGCGTCCGTTGATTTTTATTTAAATTATTTTGTCAAACACTATTATTTATTTGTCAGCACGCGCTCTTGCATTATTTGATAAATTAAAACAGGTAAGAATTTTTAATGCCAGATCAATTATTTTATTAAGGGGTTTATTTAAAACAAAATAGCTTTCTCTGTATTGCTGAAAAAAATTAAATACAGATGTTGGCAGTTGTATTTATCAATGGATATTTTTCAGCGTAATAAAATGATAAGTTTCATAATAAATAAAGATCCATCAGCCTGGCGGCCAGCCAGGTTGAACCTCGAAAGTCCTGAAGCAGGTAAATTATTTTTTCTTCCATTATATGGCCCAACAGAGATAATAATTATTATAAGCCGACAATAGTAGCCCGGCCAGCTTTTGCCTTGAAATGAACAAATGCCTCCGCCGCCTTTACTCCGGCTTCCAATCCCCTGAATTCTTCCATCGCTTTGAAAAAATCGTCGTATGTCTCCTGTGGACGTTGAGTCTGATGCGCAAACATGGCGGCTTTTTTCTTTTCTCTTACATTGCTGATATCTACATAATCTGTCGGTTCAAATCCCATGGTTTCACTACCCGTATTCACTTCATAATAATACAGGTGAAATTGTTGGTTTGACCTTACCCATGCAGTAAGCGATAGCAAACCTGCAACCTGGTGATCAATATGGCTGTCTACCGGCCACTGCGTAAAAACAATATCCGGCTTTTGCGCTAAGATCAGCTTTGTCATTTCTTCATTCCTTACCTTATTCAATTCGGTGTTTCCGTCTATCTGTCCGGCAAATAGCGGTTTTGCATTTAATGCGCGGCAGGCAACCTCTGCTTCTTTTGTTCGTAAGGAGGCTGACTCCGCAAATGATTTGGCTGGATCTCCTGCCTCGCCACGGGTAAGGTATAAAATAGTAACGTTGTGGCCGGCTTCACTATATTTTGCAAGCGTACCACCGCATCCGAATTCCGGGTCTCCCGGATGTGCGCCAACGCAGAGAACATTGAGTTTGTTTTCTGTACCTGCGTTGAATGATAAAGATTCATTCGCTTTACCCGCAAAAGGTATAGCGGCAATGCCCGCGATTCCAATAGCGGTTTGTTTTAAAAATGTCCGTCTTTCTTTTTTTTCCATAAGGAAGTTTTGAGTATATGTATTTTTGAGGAATGATTAATGAAGATATTTATTTCCCAACGAATATGCCGGAGTTTGTACGGCGCTCTGTGGATTGGCAGGCTTTATTAACGATTTTTCGATGAGGATATCCTGTCCTGTATGGCAACGCCACCTGTTAGCGACTATAAAATATTTTTATTTTGTGCGGTGTATTATAAAGCCCCGGTCTTCTTTTGTGAAACCAATTTTGGGATAATAGTCCATAGCTGCAGGAACTGAAAGCAATAAGATCATTGATTGTTCCCCGATTATTTCCCTCGTAAACTCAATCAATTTCTTACCAATCCCTGATTTTTTATAATCAGGACAAACGGCAAGATCAGCCAGGTAACTGCACCAAACCCAATCAGTGATTGTACGGGAAAGACCGACAAGTTTGTTTTCATCCCACGCTGTTACAACTAAATTGGAATTTTCAAACATTTTTTTTATTCTTTCGGGATCATTGGTGGGTCTGGGAAGGCCGGCATTATTGTAGAGTTCAATTACCTGCTCTGCCGTTGGCACTCTGTCAGATGTAAAAGTTATTCCCATATTATTTTCATTTTTTGTGAACTCTTTCTTGGTTGCGGGATGTTTCTTACAATACCGCAGACTCAAAAATACAAGAGTAATTTTTTACTTTCCGGATTACCGAAAAAATTCTGAGCTGAAAATCTTAAAAAGCCGGGAATAGGATAGTTATAGGCCGTATTCGTATTGCGGTAAAACCAAATCTGAGATATATTTTTTTGATGTTTGCGGACACTAAAGCCAAAGCAAAGACGAAGTCTAATTTGATTGTCACGCGGATTTTAAAGTGGAATTGTAGCTCGCAAATTGCAGTGGCTCAAAATAATGATTTGAACTCCGCAACCTGCTTTTTCAACAATTTATGGGATATCCCCGCCCGGTAGTATCATCCTGCAATCATATTCGGGGTTCCCTATAACCAAGTCTATGGATCAACGCAGTCACTTATAAAAAGTCTGGAGCCAGAAGCCCTTTTCTACGCATCAATTTAATTATTTTGTTTCGTGGAGTGGGAGTGATTCCGGGGTTTCCAAATCATCTATATGTTTTGGTAGAGATAAAAATGTTAACTGGCTCCCTGAGCAATGTCATTAAGTTAAGGAGTTTAGCCACGTTGTGGCCTCTACGAGGATCGAGCATCCAGTATCCAGCATCTTGTCTCCCATGCCCCAGTAGGGCATTTTGTGGGTAGGGCATCTCATAAAACTAAAAGAGTGACATTTTGTGTATTTCGTTAACTTAATTACATGGCTCCCTGAGGTAAAATATTTTGGTTTACCCTAAAGAAATTGTCTGGATCGAATTTCTTTTTAATTTTTGTCAAACGATCGTAATTGTGTCTGTAACTTGCTTTTATGCGGTCCTGCCCTTCATTCATTATAAAGTTTAAATAGGCGCCTCCTGAAGAATAAGGATGGATAGCGTCCGAATAATCTTTACACCATTTTGTAATTTTATCTGCATTGGCCGGATCCGTATCAACACCAACAATTACTCCGGCATACCTGGCATCCCTGTAGGCCCAGGGAGTTTCGTCTTTTGCTACTCTGCCCGCGGCACCACTCACCGGATAGATATGCATTTGAGAAAGTGCTGTCGGGATCTTCAACCCAAACTCTAAATGCTTAGCCCTGACATCCGGCCCTAATTCGTTAAAAAAGTCGGCTCTCCAATACCATTGCAAGCCGGGCGGCAGCAAACCATCAAACAATGTTTGTACAGATGGATAAGGTATAACGCCAACATGTTCAAATATAGGATTCATGGCAAGTACGGGCTTGAATAGGTCTTCTGCTTTATTTAAATCGCCAACATAGCACCATACTATTCCGCAAAATTTTTTGTTGTGGAGATGTTCAGGAAATGGTGGGCCGGGTATGACCAGGGTGGCAATAAAGCCATTTAATTCGTCAGGAGCATTATGAATAAATTCGTGATACCATTCCATTATTTCATTTGTTTTTTCAATTGGCCACAAGGTGGGGCCGGCAAAAACATTTTTAACGGGATGCGCCTGAAATTTAAATGAAGTCACTATTCCAAAGTTTCCGCCACCTCCCCGGATAGCCCAAAACAAATCCGCATTTTGATTGGCGTTGACTGTTACAAATGAACCGTCTGCCAATACCATATCTGCTTCCAGTAAATTATCAATAGTAAGCCCATATTTTCTTGATAAATAACCAATCCCTCCGCCAAGTGTCAAGCCTCCCACACCGGTAGTAGAAATTATGCCAGCCGGCACAGCAAGTCCGAATGGATGGGTTGCATGATCAACTTCTCCCCATACATTTCCGCCTCCAACCC
>JAOQAL010000009.1 GCA_025963615.1 Chitinophagaceae bacterium
ATCGCCAAGCGCAGTGTCACTAAGGTTCACACTATCCGTACGCATATAGGTGATATGACCATTTTCATATAATTTTTGTGCAAGCAACATGGTTCTTGAAACACCATAACCCAGTTTACGGCTGGCTTCCTGCTGCAAGGTAGAAGTGGTGAACGGCGGGGCAGGGGATCGTTTCGCCGGTTTCACCTGTATGTCCGCCACTTTGTAATTGGCACCAATACATGTCTTCAAAAAACTTTCTGCATCTTCCGCAGATGAATATTTACTTCCCTCCGCTTTAAACGTAATCGTTTTATCCGTGGCATCTTTGGCAGTAAACAATGCATCGATTTTAAAACTGCTTACGGCGGTAAACGCGTTAATTTCTCTTTCTCTTTCCGCAATAATTCTTACTGCCACGCTTTGCACACGGCCGGCGCTCAGGTTATTCTTCATGCTCATCTTGCGCCACAACACCGGGCTCAGCTCAAAACCTACGATACGATCCAATATCCGGCGGGCTTGCTGGGCATTCACCAGGTTCATGTCCAGCGTGCGGGGATTATTAACAGCAGATTGAATAGCGGGCTTAGTGATTTCATGGAATACAATCCGTTTTGTTACCTTGGGATCCAGGCCCAGCACTTCACATAAATGCCAACTGATAGCTTCCCCTTCACGGTCCTCATCCGTAGCAAGCCATACTTCACCACTTTTTTTAGCTAAAGCCCTTAAGTCTCTGACAACCTTCTCTTTCTCTGCCGGAATAATATAGGTGGGTGTATAATTTTTCTCCAGGTTGATGCCCATTCCTGCTTTTTCAAGGTCACGGATATGGCCATAACAGCTCTTTACTTCGAAATCTTTTCCCAGGATCTTTTCGATAGTTTTCGCTTTCGCAGGGCTTTCCACAATTAGAAGATTCTTCGCCATAGTGATTTTTAAAGGGTTTTATTGGTACCAGCTTCCCGCTCAGATTCCGCTTCTGTTGTGCTTTTGCTGTCGAAACCGGCAAAGGCATGGTCATCCTCTTCATCGTTGGGTATCCTGCTTAACTTTTTCCATTCCGGAGTTTCGAATCCTTCCTGATTTATTCACCCTCAAACGGCTTTTCCACTCCTTAATTATATAGTAACAGCAGACTGGCAACTGCAATTATACCACAAGAATCGGAACTTTTCTATTCAAAAGATGTTAATGCCCGTTTTTGGCAGGTGAGAATAGTTATTTAATAGGCTGAAAATTAGAAGGTTATATTTTTTTCCGGAACTGCATTTTAACAGGGATGAAACGAATCAGAATTGGGAGAATTCGTAGTTTTTATTTTTTGAGAGTTTTTCCGGTTTCGGTCATGGCCCGGAAAAGGAAAATTCCGCAAATATTTTAGTCCGAACCCACCAATATATAAATCCTGAAGTCAGCAACGTTGCTAAAAGTCACAAGTACGGGCATTTACTAATGATCTTATCACTCATTGAAAAAGATGAAAAAACTGTTTTTCGGGCAAAAATTTCCGGTCATATTATTTTAGGGACCGGGTTTTGGTAGTGGTGCCATAATTATTCAGCGATGGTTTGTCCATGTTTAGTTTTTGCTCCGGTTTACCGTTTTTAATTTGTTCCCTACTTTTGACCTTCAGAATAATTAAATATAAAAATGAAATCGTTTAAAGACTTACCACGTGCCTGACTATAAAAAAGAAGCCGCTAAAGCAGCCCTGCCATTCATAAAAAAGAACAGCCTGATCGGTTTCGGTGCCGGCAGCACTATTAAACATTTAATTGATTTTATAAAAGAAGATACTGCATTAGCGGCTTCTATCACGACCCTCACTTCTTCGTTTACTACCAAAAAACTTTTACAGCAGCATGGTTTCAACATACTGGACCCGGCAGCCACCTATCAGCTGGACCTGTACTTTGACGGTTGCGATCAGTTTGACAGCCATTTAAATGCATTAAAAAGTGGCGGAGGCATTCACACCATGGAAAAACTGTTGGCAAACATGGCTAAGGAGTTCATTATCCTGGGCGATGAATCAAAATATGTGGAAGAGCTGAATGCGACTTATCCGTTGGTGATAGAAATAATTCCAGAAGCTGTTTCCTTTGTTCTTTACGAACTGAAAGAAATATTCTCTTCTGCTACCGCCACCTTAAGGATAAGCGATAATAAGGACGGAGCCGTCATTACGGAACATGCCAACTACCTGGTTGATGTATTTTTTAAGATCTTGCCGGAGCCTGAATTTATTAATTCAAAAGTTTCAGGAATAGCTGGCGTATTGGAACACTCCTTGTTCTATGATATGGCTGATAAGGCTGTAATAGCGGGGCCCGCGGGAATCAAGATTATTACAAGACCGGTTTAACACCTGTTGATTAGCGTAAAACGACTTTAATAATTTCCGCGAGTTTTTTTGCCCACAACGCATACTCTTTACCGGAATAATGAAGGCCATCAACAGCAAGCAGGCTCGCATCCGTTGCGGCTTCTCTGGTTCCCGGTGTAACATCGATATAATTTACTCCGTACTGTTGTGATAACTGTTTATTAATGCTGTTATAGGCGTCAATTTCTTTGGCCACCTCATCCGGTTCTTTCCCTGCACCAAACGGTGTAACACTCCAGTCAGGAATAGAAATTACGATTACGTGATTTACTTTATTTCCTGCAAGCCGGATAGACGTTTTCAGTAACTCTTCAAATTTGGGTTTATAAGCTGCGGAGGGCCGGCCCTGGTACTGATCGTTTACGCCAATGAGAAGTGTTACAATATTATACTCTTCCAGGAGCGAACCGTTGCTTTCCGCCACGGAGAGTGCCCATTTCAGGTGATCCGTGGTCCAACCGCTGGTGGCAATTATTTTTAATTGCCCTTCCCATCCGTCTTTTTTCAGCAAGGCTATTACCTGGTTGGGGTAATTTTCTGTTTCGGATACGCTTTGACCGATCGTATAAGAATCGCCCAATGCGAGATATGAAAACGATGTCTTACCGTCATGAGTAGCCGTATCAATATGCGGAGAAACAGGTGGTGCCATTTGTTGCGTTTGTTGCGGGTTGCGCTTTTGGCAGGAATCGCAGCATGTAAAGAAAAGCAATATATATAAAACGGATCGCAACAGTTACTTTTTTTGTGAGTATTATTATCAATGATTTATAAAAAATCAATTACTGAATTTACTACTTTTTTATCCCGGTAAATACGCCGGTGGCCGAGGCCATGAGTAACTACGAATTTCAAACCCGGATAGTTTTGCTCCTTAATTTTAAATGTGTCGTTCAGGGGGGTAATCTTATCATCGTCATCATGTACCCAAAGCACTTTTGCATCAATATGCTGCATGGCTCTTGTTATAGAAAACCAGGATAGCGGGTGACCGCTTATTTCTATAATTAATTTGTCGAACAGTTGCCTTACCACTTCATCTTTTATATGAAGAAATTTAAAAAAATTATTGAAGGCCGTAGTGCTTTCCGTAGCGGGC
>JAOQAL010000591.1 GCA_025963615.1 Chitinophagaceae bacterium
GCTTTTATGGTTTTTTGCTCCGGGGAGCCATGCTCCCTTCCAGGTTCACGATCTCCACCTTCCGGAAGTCAACAGGTTGCCCTTCACTTTGCAATGCAATGAACCCTTCTTTTAAAGGTTTCCCATCAATCTTTATAGCAGGATCATAGTGGTTGGCCACGCCGCCACCAATCTGTGGTTTCGTATATTGTAGTACGGTATCTCCGTTGATTATATGGGTAATTAAAGAATCTCCCAGCACTATTAATTCACCGGTTACCCATTGGTCTCCATAATAAGTTTTGGAGCTGGATTCAATACAATGCCGTGGATCTATCCTGCTCTGGTAAACCACATTGGTTCCTGGGGAGCACATATTGCCGGTTGGCCTTGACTTACCAGCTTCGAGGCCACCGAGAAGCTGAAATTCGATGGAGATGGGCCAGTCTTGTTCCTTCGGCATGCTGCGCGGATCCTGGGAATGAAACATGACGCCTCTATTCAGGTTGGTATATTCCGGTGCATCTTTTCTCCATTCGCCGGTAAATCGGTATTCAAATCTTAAGTGATAATAAGAGAAGGGCTGCTTGTAATAAAGATGGCCGAAGCGTTCGTTGAATTTATCGTATTGGTCGTAGCGGACTTTTATGATACCGTCTTCTACACGAAAAGTGTTTCCGTAATTATCCCCTGTTTCATGATGATGAATTTTAACGATCCAGTCATGAAGGTCTTTCCCATTAAACAGTGATATCCATTCTTCCTGGTTTTTCTCTTTTTGTGAGTAAGCGACGTTGGAATAAATTAAGGACAATGTAAATGCCAGGAATAATAAAGATTTTCTCATACGGGATCATTTAAAAGTTTCGGGTTTCCGAAAACAGAAGCCCAACTCAAGATACCGAAGGGTTCGTGAAACTATTGAACTAATAAACTTCTAAACTCCAACATGGTTTTAATTCCTTAGACCACTACCTCCATATAACTTTCTATAGGTTCGCAGGTACAAATCAGATTTCTGTCGCCGTAGGTATTGTTGACTCTTGCCACGGAAGGCCAGAATTTATTTGCACGTACATAAGGCAATGGAAATGCTGCATCTTCCCGCTTGTATGGTTTTGCCCATTCACTGGTTATAACTACCGATTGCGTATGAGGCGCATTCTTCAAAGCATTTTCTTTTTTATCAGCCCGGCCTTCTTCAATCGCACGTATTTCACTGCGGATGCCCAGCATCGCATCACAAAAACGATCCAATTCTGCTTTGTCTTCACTTTCAGTGGGCTCAATCATAATAGTTCCCGGAACCGGGAAACTCATGGTTGGCGCGTGAAAGCCATAATCTATTAAACGCTTTGCAATATCTTCCGCTTCTATTTCAGCGGATTTTTTAAAGGGTCTCAGGTCCACTATAAATTCATGCGCACATTGGCCGTTGTGATTGGTATATAAGATCTCATATTCATTTTCTAATCTTGCCCGCATATAATTGGCATTGAGAATAGCGAATTCGGTCGCATTTTTTACGCCGTCTCTACCTAGCATTCTTATATAACCGTAACTGATAAGCAGGATGGAAGCAGAACCATAAGGAGCCGCACTGACCGCACCCTTCTTATGGCCCTGCTGGTCTGACGAATGTCCTGGCAAATAATTAGTCAAATGTTTTTTCACACAAATAGGTCCCATGCCCGGCCCACCACCACCATGTGGAATTGAAAATGTTTTATGCAGGTTCAGGTGACAGACATCGGCACCAATTAGTCCGGGAGCCGTTAAACCAACCTGCGCATTCATATTCGCTCCATCCATATAAACCTGGCCACCATGGTCATGTACAATCCGGGTAATATCTTTGATCGTTTCCTCATAAACTCCATACGTACTTGGATACGTTATCATGATACCGGAAAGAGTGGCTGCGTGTTCGTCGGCTTTCAATTTTAAATCTGCCATATCAATGTAACCATTCTCCAATGCTTTTACCACTACCACTTTCATGCCCGCCATGACGGCGGACGCGGGATTGGTTCCATGGGCCGAAATAGGGATGAGCATCACGTTGCGGTGATGATCACCATTCGCTTCATGATAGGATTTAATAGTCAGTAAACCGGCATATTCGCCTTGTGCGCCACTGTTCGGTTGCAGGCTGCAGGCATCAAGAGCGGTTATTTTGCATAAATATTTTGACAGGTCATTAATGACTTGCTGGTAACCTTTCGTTTGGCTGGCCGGTGCAAAAGGATGTATCTTACTCCAATGGGCCCAGCTTAAGGGCATCATTTCTGAAGCAGCATTCAGTTTCATCGTGCAACTTCCCAATGAAATCATGGAAGTGTTCAACGATAAATCTTTATTTTCCAGGAATTTTATATAACGCATCATCTGGCTTTCACTATGATGACTGTTAAATACCGGGTGCAGCATAAAAGCTGACTCACGCTGTAACGAAGATGGAATGCCAAAACTTTCAACCGTTTCATCAAAATTTAAAACAAGGCTCTTTGACTCGGACTGATCAAATATTTTTTGCAGACTTTTTTCTGTTTCAGCAACATACTTGCTATCCACTTCGCCCAATGCGATGCTGACAGTTCCGTTTTCATAATAACGAAAATTGACATTGTTTTTCCCGGCTGTTTTTTTAAATTCATTTACATCCGTCACAGCGAAATGCAGCGTATCAAAAAAAGTTTCATTCAGTAGTTTGACACCGGCATTTTTGAATGCCAGTGAAATAGCAGCAGCTAAGGCGTGCGTGCGCAGTGCGATTTTTTTTAATCCATGAGGACCGTGATAAACGGCATACATGGCAGCCATATTGGCTAGTAATGCCTGTGCTGTACAAATATTTGAAGTTGCCTTTTCTCGTTTAATATGCTGTTCCCTTGTTTGAAGCGCCATCCGCAGAGCCCGGTGGCCCTGTGCATCAATACTTACCCCAATAATGCGTCCCGGCATATTTCGTTTGAAATCATCTTTGGCTGCAAAAAAAGCAGCATGCGGTCCGCCAAAGCCAAGCGGCACACCAAAACGCTGTGCCGAACCAATCGCTGCGTCAGCGCCAAGTTCACCCGGAGGAGTCAGTAAAGTTAGTGCCAGCAAGTCTGTCGCCATCGCTACATAGGCTCCCGCAGAATGTACATGACCGATAAAATCACGGTAATCTTCTACAGAACCTTTATCATTTGGATACTGAACAATGGCTCCAAAATAGGAATTGTCTATTGAAGATGTTTTATAATCGCCAAAAACAATTTCAATGCCAACGGGATTGGCCCTGGTAAGCAAAACATCTTTTGTTTGTGGAAAAATTTCATTGTCTGCAAAGAACTTAGGTCGTACAATATGATCATGATCTTTGTTTAATAAGTTAAAGAACATGGTCATTGCTTCCGCGGCAGCGGTGGCTTCATCCAGCAATGAGGCGTTGGCCAATGGCAAATCAGTTAAGTCGCTGACCAGTGTTTGAAAATTAAGCAGGCTTTCCAAGCGTCCTTGTGAGATTTCTGCCTGGTAAGGGGTATATTGGGTATACCATCCCGGATTCTCGAAAACATTCCGGAGGATGACCGAGGGGGTAATGGTATCATAATAACCCTGGCCAATGTAATTATTGAAAATCTTATTTTTCAGTGATAACTCCTTGATGTGGCTGAGATAATCATTTTCACTCATAGCCGCCGGCAAATTCAGGGGCTTTTTCATCCGGATCGATGGGGGTACCGTTTTGTCAATCAATTCGTCCAGGCTTGCTACTCCAATGGTTTCCAGCATTTTTTGCGTATCTGTTCCATGGGGTCCGATATGTCTTCCCGCGAATTCCTTTTGTTGATCTTCAAATAATCTCATGCTACAAATTTGTTTATAAGTATCAATTACGGGTGCAAATTTAAGGTATGCTTATCGTTTAGTCGCTCTCTTGTTTCCGCGTGGTGGATAAGCGGTGGATGACTCCCGTTGATGAGTTCAACGGCCATTAAACTCAACAAGCCTACCTTTGCGTCATGGCGGAGGATATTTTAATCAACTGGCAAAAAAAATCAGGGGAACGGCAGAAAATTTATAAGCATTTTCTGCAAAGGCCCGATAAGAATAAAGTACTCAAACAATTGCCGGAACTTCATGAACAGGCTTTTTCGAAAATTGACTGCCTGAAATGCGCCAATTGCTGTAAAAATTATTCTCCCCGTTTTAAAACACCGGATGTAAAACGGATCAGCAAACACCTGAAAATGCGCGAAAGTGAATTTATAGATAAGTATTTAAAAGTGGATGAAGATGGGGATTATGTGGCTAAAACGAGTCCCTGCCCGTTCCTGGCCGCCGATAATTTTTGCAGTATCTATGATCAACGTCCGTCAGATTGCCACCGCTTCCCTTATACCGACGAAGATGTAATAATCAAGCGCAAAGACCTCACACTAAAGAATACCACATTTTGCCCCATTACTTATTATGTTTTGGAGAAACTGATTCGAAACAGTAAATAATGCATGGATAGGAGGGTGTAGATTGAGGTCTCTCGGGACCGCTGGCATCTATTCACATTCCCAATCATTATTTTGCCATCGTTAATTCTTCATAGGCGGCCTGAAGGGGTCTTTCGAGTCCGTTGCCTTTCCACTGTGTTTCAAATGGCAGTGTGGTGGTTTTAAGAAATTCTTCTTTTGTTTTACCAGCTTTGATTTCCCCTTCT
>JAOQAL010000063.1 GCA_025963615.1 Chitinophagaceae bacterium
TTTGTTTGGCATTGGACTACTTGTGCGTTATTCACCTCTTCCGGAAATAAATACAGACCGGGAAAATGCAGCAGTAGCCATTGCCAAGGCTGGCAAAAAAAGTATCTTTCAATTTCCACATTTGGTATTGGGGGCCGTCGCGATTTTTTTGCATGTGGGTACACAAGTTATATCCATTGATACGATTATCGGATATGGAATTTCCATGCATATTAATTTAATGGAAGCTAAAGTATTTCCATCTTATACTCTCTTTGCCACCGTTTGCGGGTATATCATTGGCATCATCTGCATCCCCCGTTTTATAAGCCAGGTAAATGTTTTAAGATTATGTACTTTATTAGGTACCCTATTTACTTTACTTATCATCTTCGCGAACGGGCAGGTAAACCTGTTTAATCATTCCGCTGATATTTCAATATGGTTTGTAGTTTTATTGGGCCTCGCTAACTCGATGGTATGGGCAGGCATCTGGCCATTGGCTTTGGATGGATTGGGGCGATTTACAAAAACAGGAGCTTCCGTGATGATTATGGGGTTATGTGGCAATGCGATATTGCCGCTTTTCTATGGTTGGTTCGCCGATTTGTACAATGTGCGCCAGGCCTACTGGGTTTTATTTCCCTGTTATCTGTACCTTGTGTTTTATGCTTTTTATGGGCATAAAGCAAGGAAATGGACGATGTAAAAATGGTTTTAATTTCAACTTAATGACAACAAGTGCTTGATGGAGCAGCAACGGATAAAAATATATAATGGTAACGTCCTCACGCCTGCGGGAATTATTCCTGGAGGCACCGTATTGATTACCGGAAACGCAATTACGGCTGTTAGTGAAAAAAATATGGCGGCAGCGGGTGCTATAGAAATCGATGCGAAAGGGAACTATATTTCTCCGGGATTTATCGATATACATGTTCATGGTGGCGGCGGATATGATTTTATGGATGGAACTGAAACCGCATTTTTGAAAATTGCTGAAACACATGCACGGTATGGAACTACGGCTATGTTACCCACCACCTTGACAAGCAGTAAAGAAGAAATGCTGCAGACGTTGGCGATCTATGAAGAGGCTGCGCGGAATAATATAAATGGTGCGC
The DNA here is from genome assembly GCA_025963615.1 of Chitinophagaceae bacterium. Taxonomy (GTDB): domain Bacteria; phylum Bacteroidota; class Bacteroidia; order Chitinophagales; family Chitinophagaceae; genus JAFDYH01. The sequence continues at coordinate 1,104 of JAOQAL010000063.1, forward strand.
AATTCCTGGGCATGCACCTGGAAGGCCCTTATTTTGCCATGAGCCAGCGCGGCGCACAAGATCCCCGGTATATAAGAGATCCTGATCCTGAAGAATATAAAGATATTTTGTCGCGTTCTTCCTGTATCAAACGATGGAGCGCCGCACCTGAATTAAAAGGAGCTATTGAATTCGGAAGATATATTAAGGCACGAGGGATATTACCTGCGGTAGCGCATACAGATGCCATTTATGAAGATGTGCTGGAAGCTTTTCATAATGGATATACCCTGGCAACCCATTTATATTCCGGAATGTCGGGTGTTACCCGGCGAAATGCCTTCCGGTATGCCGGTGTTATTGAAAGCGCTTATATCATTGATGAGATGGATGTTGAAATTATAGCGGATGGTGTTCATCTGCCTGCGCCGTTGTTGAAATTGGTATTTAAAATTAAAGGCGCCGGCAGAACCGCGTTAATCACGGATGCGATGCGGGCTGCGGGTATGCCTCCGGGTGAGAGTATCCTGGGAAATATTCACCATGGATTAAAAGTCATTGTCGAAGATGGTGTTGCCAAATTGCCGGACCGCAGCTCATTTGCCGGAAGTGTCGCAACGGCCGATCGCCTGGTAAGAACCATGGTTGCCCTGGCAGATGTTTCATTGACTGATGCGGTACAAATGATGACCGCCACGCCGGCGCGTATTGCCGGTGTGTCTGATAAAAAAGGCACCCTGGCGGCAGGTAAGGATGCGGACCTTGTAATTTTTGATGACGATATTAATATTTCCATGACGATTATACAGGGACGAATAGTTTATACCAGGTCATGAAACATCTCAACTTTGTGTGGTTACTCCTGTTCTTCCCCTGTTGTGTTTCCATGAAGGAATCACCTACCGGTTTGAAAGAATTTCATTTTGCCGGGTTTGCGCAGGGAACGACCTGGCATATTACTTATTTTGCCAGGGACAGTTTCGTCAGGCATGAACAGTTCGACAGCCTCTTCAACAAAATTGACAGCTCACTTTCAATCTATAAATCCTATTCGCTCATCAGCCGGTTTAATGAGGCACCAGGCGAAATAGAAATGGATGCGCATCTAAAAATTGTTGTTCAGAAGTCACTAGAAATTTATACGGAAACAGGAGGCATTTCGGATATAACGGTGTATCCTATTGTAAGGGCCTGGGGTTTCGGAACGCAAGGCCGGACTGAACTTCCTGATTCTGCAACGATTAAAAACCTACTTCCCTGCGTGGGGTCTGATAAAATTTTTATTGATCATAGCCGGTTACGGAAAACAAAGCCTTGTATTAAAATTGATGTAAACGGCATTGCGCAGGGCTACACCGTGGATGTGATCGCTGATTTCCTTGAAAAGGAAAATATTCAGAATTGGCTGGTGGAAGTGGGCGGGGAATTGCGCATAAAAGGACATAAGCATCCCGGCCATAGTTTGTTCCAGGTAGGCATTGAAAGCCCTGCTGACAATAGTTTTGCTGAACCCATCATAAAAAAAATAATTCAATTTGAAAAAGGCGCTGTTACTACTTCGGGTAATTACAGGAAATATTTTGAAAAAGGTGGTAAGGTAATTTCGCATTTGATGAATCCCAAAAACGGCTACCCGGTTCAAAATGAACTGGTCAGTGTAACCGTCTGGGCTAAAGATGCCATTACGGCCGACGGTTTTGACAATGCTTTAATGGGAATGGGTTTGGAGAATTCATTCTTGTTTTTACGTAAGCATAAAAACATGGAAGCATATTTTATTTATCATAAGCCCAACGGTTCGGTGGCTGATACTGCGACGGCCGGTTTTTACAAAATGTTGAAAAGATAAACGGACACTGCAATGCAATCAATCACCGTTCAGGTGTCCTGTTTTAAATAATCTTTTTTATACTCCAGCGGTTTCTTTCCCGTAATGAATTTAAACTGGTGATTGAAATGTGATATATTATTATAGCCGCATTCATAACTTATTCCGGCAACATTTTTTTCGTCTTCTACCAGCAGGCGGCAAGCATATCCTATCCGGACTTCCATCAGGAATTGAATATAGGTCTTCCGGGTTTTGCTTTTAAAATACCTGCAGAAAGATTCCCGGGTCATATTTAAACGGGAAGCGAGATGGTCAATCGTTATTTTTGAATGATAATGATTGAATGTATATTCAAAAATGGTTTTAATTCTTTCTTTATCCATATCTCCCGGCGATTGCATAAAACCTTTTGAAGAAAGAACCGTGTATTCTTTATTTTCTGCCATTTCTTCCAGTATGGATAACAGATCAACCAGCTTCCTGCCCGGGGATGCATCAGCTATTTTATCAATGGTTTTTGAAATAAGCATTTTTGTTTTTCCGGTCAATCGTAAACCACAACTGCTTTTTGACAGCAATTCTTTTATTCCTTTTGCTTCGGGCATATTTAAAAAGGGGCTGCCAAAAATTTCAGGTAAAAATTTTATACAGATAGTTTCACCGGCAATTTTACTTTTTTTCGCTGTATATTTTTTCTCGTGGCGGAAACAATGTGGCAGATCCGGGCCAATCAAGACCACGTCCCCGCTTTGAAAATGACCGATATGATCGCCAATCAGCCAGGTGCCCGAACTTTTTTTAATAAACAATAATTCAATCTCCGGGTGATAGTGCCAGTTATTAACCATATTTTCCCGGGCATCCTTTCTTATCAAAAAGGAATGGTCAGGTGTTGACGTAATCTGGCGGAGAACAGCTTTCATCGTCCGGCAAGTTAGGGACTATGTTAATATATTACAATTTTTTGAAAAAAAAGTGAAGTGATAATTTGCGATAGAAAACTAGGTTTACAGTGAAATTGTAACCTCATTCGGTGATTAGAGGCTTAATGGATTGCCGGATAGCCAATATGAAAAGATATTCCTGGATTTTAGCTAAGAAGGCTCCCGCTGGAAGATTCATTTCCTATACTGGCAAAGAATTGCATGAGTCGTGAATTTTATTTCATTCAAAATCATTTAAAATTTATAATCATTATATGAGGAAGCTGTTTTTATATCTGACCGTAGCTGTTTTTTTATCAGTTGCCATGCTGCCAACCAATGCACAGGAAAGGTACCAGGCTGACTGGGAGTCATTAAAGAAATACCAGACACCGGATTGGTTCAGGGATGCTAAGTTTGGGATATTTATTCACTGGGGAGTGTATTCCGTTCCGGCTTTTGGATCAGAGTGGTATCCGCGTGACATGTATCAGAAAGGAAGCAAAGAGTTTAAGCACCAGGTTGAAAAATACGGTCCGCAATCTAAATTCGGGTATAAGGATTTCATACCTCTTTTTAAAGGAGAGAAATTCAATGCGGAGCAATGGGTGGATCTGTTTAAAAAGGCGGGAGCAAAATATGTAGTGCCAGTTGCGGAACATCATGACGGGTTTTCTATGTATAAGACCGCTTTATCAAAATGGAATGCTTTTGAAATGGGACCGCACCGCGATGTGTTGGGTGAACTCGCCAGTGAAATCCGTAAACAGGGATTGATATTTGGGTTGTCATCACACCGTATAGAGCATTGGTTCTTTATGAATGGTGGACGCAAGTTTGAGTCCGACGTATTGGACCCTGCCAATGCGGATTTATATGGTCCTGCCAGGGAAGAAAATGAAACCCCTTCCCCTGAGTTTATGAATGATTGGTTGCTGCGTAATACCGAATTGGTCAATAATTATCAACCGCAATTGTTCTGGTTTGATTGGTGGATAGAACAACCGGCTATGGATCCTTACCGTAGATCTTTTGCCTCATTTTATTATAACAAAGGCCTTGAATGGAATAAAGGGGTGGTGGTGAATTATAAAAATGTTTCGTATCCTGAAGGGACAGCGGTACTGGATATGGAACGCGGCAAACTCGCCGGTATCCGGAAGCTGCCATGGCAAACGGACGATGCCATTGGCAACGAGTCATGGGGATACGCTGAGGGCAATACGTTCAAGTCGGCGCAATATGTAATTACCAACCTGATTGATATTGTAAGTAAGAATGGAAATCTTTTGTTGAATATCGGGCCGCGTTCCGACGGAACGATTACAGATGAAGAAACACAAACATTACTGGGCACTGGTAAATGGCTTGATATAAATGGAGAGGCTATTTATGGTACCCGCCCATGGAAAATTTTTGGTGAAGGCCCCACAGAATCTGCCAGCGGAAGTTTTTCAGATCAGAAAAAACCGTTTACCGCGCAGGATATTCGATTTACTACGAAGGGGGACGTGTTGTATGCCATTGCGATGGGCAAACCAGTTGCCAATATCGTTATAAAGACATTAGGGATCCAGGCAGGCAATGGAAGGATTGCATCCATTGATGTGGTGGGCAGTAATGAAAAGATAGGCTGGTCACAACAGGCGGGTGCGCTGGTTATTAAACCTTCGAAAAGCTATCCTTCGGATAATGCGGTAGTATATAAAGTAAATTTCAGGAAATAGAAATACCTTTTTGTAATGAAAGCATTAGTATGCACCAGGCCGGGCTTTTTTGAATATAAAAATATTGTAGCTCCTGTTTTGCAGCCTGGTCATGCTATCATTAAGATAAAACGCATCGGTATTTGCGGTACGGATTTACACGCATATCGTGGAACGCAACCTTATTTTAATTATCCAAGGATATTAGGTCATGAATTGGCTGCGGACCT
>JAOQAL010000073.1 GCA_025963615.1 Chitinophagaceae bacterium
AATAATCATGTTTTTGATTCATCGAGCTATCCAATGATTGGGTTACTTTTTGCAAAGCATCCTCATTCCGGGCCAGCAAAATACAAGAAGCACCCAGTAGAGCTAACTCTTTTGCAATAGCCAAACCGATGCCCTGTGTGCTTCCGCAGACAACCGCGGTTTTATTTTGTAAAGAAAGATTCATATAAAATTCTTAATTAAATAAATCGGGGTAATCAGAAATAATTCCATCCACGCCTGCTTTTTTCAACTCATTTATTTTCGCTTTATCATTCACCGTCCACGGAATAATCTTTATTTTTTGCTGATGGCATTTCTTTATTAATTCAGCATTCACCAACCTGTAGTCGGGACTGTAAATGGTGGGAACAAATCCTAAATCCCTGACCTGATCGTCCAAACTTCTTTTATCAGAACCTTCGATCAGCATCGCTGTTTTTACAGCAGGATAGTGTTCATGCAGGTAAACCAACGTGCGAAAATCAAAGGACTGGATAATAACATGTTCTTCAACGCCCTTATTTTTTATTACCGACATCAGTAATTCTACAAACTCTGGCGGTCCGGGATGAAAGATATTATCTGTCGCAGGCTGTGATTTGGTTTCTATATTGAAATAAGGGAATGGCCTTTTACTTTTCGTCAGGTATCGCGTCACACTATCGACTAAATCGCCGAGCAAAGGTTTGTGAACAGGCAGTTTTTCCTGGCGGGGAAACCATGGATGCGGTTTCATTCCCACATCATACTGCTGCGTTTCCGCATAGGTCATCTGGTATAACTTGTAATTTTTTTCATCCTTTTCATCTATCAGCGACCCGTCCGCCCTGGTTGTAAGATCATGACTGAAAAACGGGTCATGCGAAACAATAACCTGTTTGTCCTTGGTGATACAGACATCCATTTCAAGCGTAGTAACTCCCAGGTCAAGCGCCCGGAGCATGGCCGGCACCGTATTTTCAGGCATCAAACCCCGGCAGCCCCGGTGACCTTGTTCATCAAAGGCTTCCAAATCCCGGGAAGATGACTCTTGCAGATTCTTCGTTGTAACACAGGACATAAATAATATGGTAACGATGAATACGATATATTTTTTCATCGGTGATATAGTTGCTCTTTTCGCTTATTCATTTCTTCCGCTATTTTTTGACTGTCAGCGTCCTGCGTTGAAAGCTTATCCATAATATGATGAAAGCTTTGCTCATCCCTGTTTTGGCTAAGTTTAAAAACATTTTCAATTTCTTGAACTTCAATTTCAAAAGCGATAATGCTTTTCATTAAGTGACTTGTATAGTCTTGTGGCAGGTTATCAAATACAGTGGATGAATGGGGATTATTATTTTCATAATGCAGGGTCAGTTTTTTTAAAGCATCTTCCAGCCCCCGCTGATCTAAAAACCGAATCAGCCCTCTGGCATGTACACTCATATAATTCCAGGTAGACGCCTGGTGGGGGTTTGAATACCAGGTGGCACTTACATACGTATGCGGTCCCGTAAAAACTACAAGTACGTTTGGATTTTTTTCAAAGGCAATTTGATGATCCTGCTTACGCATCATATGACCGATAAGAAAAATTTTATTCTCTCTTTCTTCAAAAAGAAGAGGAATCTGGGTAGCGCAGGATCGATCGTTTGCTGAACCAATCAGCATGGCAAATGGATGCTGCTTCATGAATTCAACGACTACTTCCTGATCTTTTTCCTTAAAGTATGATAAGTTATACATAGACTACCTAAGGTCCGGGTGTAAGTCAAGCCGCCATCTTTTTTTGATAACATTGTCAGTGACAGGTATCGTCGCATGACTGCACGTTTGCCAATTACCAATTCTCAAAAAGATGATTGTCGCCCTATAACCCCGTTATTTTTCTCCAGCGGACCAACTTCGAACATTTTATGAAACCAATTCAGCCACTTTTTCTTTAGTCATATTGGCATTACGCATAGAAATGCTTCTTACAACATGTCCTGCAAATTCTTCGAACGCCTGTTTGGTAAGCGTATCATCGCTTATCATAATCGGCACTCCGATATCGCCACCTTCCCGGATGCTTTGCACCAAGGGAATCTGTCCCAGGAACGGAAGATCGTATTCAGCGGCAAGACGCTTGCCGCCATCTTTACCAAAAATATAATAACGTTGCCCGGGCACTCCCGCAGACGGAGCTTCAGGGATAAAATAACTCATATTCTCTACCAACCCGATTACAGGAACATTTAACTGAGCCTGGCCAAACATGGCAATACCTTTTTTTGCATCAGCCAAGGCTACGTCCTGCGGCGTAGTAACAACCACTACCCCGGTGACCGGAACGGTTTGCATTAATGTTAAGTGTATATCGCCGGTACCCGGAGGCATATCTACAATCAAATAATCGAGTTCATCCCAATAAACATCTGTTACAAACTGCTTAATGGCACTGCTGGCCATCGGACCTCTCCAGACAACGGCATTTTTTTCATCGACCAACAAGCCAATGCTTATTAATTTAATCCCGTAACGCTCCAAAGGAATAATCATGCCTTTGCCATTAATCTCGGCCATCATGGGACGTTCGCCGCGTACGCCGAACATAATGGGAACACTGGGACCGTAAATATCGGCATCCAAAAGCCCCACTTTAGCACCGTCTTTTGCAATTGCTAAAGCAAGATTTGCAGCGACCGTGCTTTTACCAACGCCACCCTTACCGCTTACTACCGCAATTATATTTTTTACACCGGGCAATACGGCCTTATTATCGCTGCGTCTGCTGGTCGTTTGAGAAGTGAAATTTATTTTTACGACGGCATCGTTATTCACTAATTGTTTTATGACGTTTACGCAGGCATTCTTCATCATATCTTTCATTGGGCAAGCCGGGGTCGTTAACACCAGGGTAAAAGAAATATAATTGCCTTCTATCTCAATGTCTTTCACCATATTCAGCGTCACAAGATCCTTTCCTAAATCAGGTTCCTGCACGTTACCAAGCGCCTCTAATATTTTTTCTTTTGTCATTATTTTTCCAAGTTTTTGTTAAATATGCCAGTTAGCCGCAAAGTTAACCCCTTGAAAGGGTAATTTGTTTTACGAATTAGACAACTTGTTTTTATTTTTGACTGTGATGAAGAAACTTTTACCCTGCATAATCGTGGTTTTATTTTTAGTGCCACGTACAGCCAAGGCTCAATTTGAATCTGTCCGTGACTCAGTTGTTCAGTTATACGGTATTGTTATGACGGCGGACAGTCTCGTAGGTATTCCTGCGGTGAGTATCTGCGTGAAAGGTCAAAACCGATGTACTATAACCAATGACCAGGGAGTTTTTTCAATTGTAGTTTTAAAAGGCGATATCGTTGAGTTTTCTCACGTTAGTTATAAGCCCAAATCAGTTCCTATTCCCCGCAATCTCGAAGGCAACCAGTATAGTGTAGTCCAGTTAATGATTACCGACACGGTCTACCTACCCATGACTATTATAAAACCAAGACCGACAGCAGAACAATTTGCCCGGGACTTTGTAAATACCAAGGTCCCGGATGATAATTTAGAAATTGTACGGCAAAATAACGATGCTGCCAAGAGAAGGGTCTTATTGAAATCAACGCCGGGCGATGGTGGCGAAGCGACCAGTCTTCAAATGCGCAATATATCTACTAAAGCATCTTATGCCGGCCAGACGCCGCCGATGAATATTTTTAACCCCGCTGCATGGGCAAAATTTATAGAATCCTGGAAACGGGGAGATTTTAAGAATAAGAATTAACCCGCTACCCACAAAATGTTCCTCCGGAACAACAAGGCAATCCCATCTGCTTATGAAAATTAACGAGGATCCAGCATCTAGCATCTAATATCCCGCATCCAGCATCTAGCCTCCAGTATCTAGCATCCAGCATAATGGCCCCAACTAAACTCATTCATTCATAGAAACCTGAACTTCTTACATTTGCCTAAACATTTTTTTACAACCATCTCTTTCTGCTAAAAAAGAGTTTTCAAAAACTCCCTGCCTGCCGGCAAGATTTAGGGTGAGAGAAAAAAGATCTTTATGACTCTTAAAGGAGGCTTAATTTCTGTTATCGGTGCAGGCACGATGGGCAATGGGATTGCGCACCTGTTTGCTCAACACGGGTTTAAGGTAAATCTCGTGGATATTTCGCAGGAGCAATTAAAGAAAGCGATCAATACAATTACAAAAAACCTTGATCGCCAGTTATCAAAAGGCACAATAACTGAAGATGTAAAAGAAACAACGCTTTCAAATATCAAAACATTCCCTGTATTGGCGGACGGATTGAGGGAATCACAACTTGTTATCGAAGCTGCAACGGAAAACACGGAACTTAAATTAAACATCTTCCGCCAGATAGATGAGGCAGCGCCGGCAGATTGTATCCTTGCTACCAATACCTCTTCTATATCCATTACAAAAATCGCTGCCATTACAAAAAGACCTGGCTCCGTTATCGGCATGCATTTCATGAATCCCGTTCCCGTAATGAAACTGGTGGAGGTCATCAATGGATTTTCAACAAATAAAGAAGTAACCGATACCATTGTATCATTAAGTAAACAGTTGGGCAAAACTCCCTGCGTTGTAAATGATTTTCCTGGTTTCATTGCCAACAGGATTTTGATGCCCATGATTAATGAAGCAATTTATAGTTTGTACGAAGGTGTCGCCGGCGTAGAAGAAATCGACACCATCATGAAGCTCGGTATGGCTCATCCAATGGGGCCGTTGCAATTAGCGGATTTTATTGGATTAGATGTTTGCCTTTCCATTTTAAATGTGCTGCACACTGGATTTGGAAATCCTAAATATGCCCCCTGCCCATTACTGATCAATATGGTGGCTGCCGGAAAAACAGGCATCAAAAGCAGCGAGGGATTTTATATTTATTCGGCAAATACCAAGGAACTTGTTGTAAATAAGCGATTTGCATAAGTGATTTTACCTGCGAAGATACTCTTGTCAAGGCCAAAAACATGCTATAACCCCTTAGATAAAATGATCTATAGTAAACGGGCGGTTTTATATCGTGATTGTACCGGTAGTATATGCCAGCGCCATAATAATCATTCAATTGCGATTACTTTTATCTCTTATTTATATCTTTGAAGCCATTTACCGATGCCTTGAAGCGAAAAACATTTTTTTTACTCAAGGCAACTTTTTTATAATCGTTCACTGAAAAAACCTTTATTTATGAGACCTATCTTATTACTAACCGCTCTTACAACCATCAGCATTTTAGGGTTTGGGCAAAAAAAATCGGCGATCGGCTTTAGTTTCAATCTGACAGACTTTCAAACTCCCACAGATATCAAAAACACTTCATTGCATGATGTGTTGAAAAGTGGTGACTGGCATAAGGGAAGCCGCCTGGAACCGGGCTTTTCAGTATCATACTGGAAAGGATTGACAAACCACCTGGATGTCTCGGCAAGATATAATGGTGTTTTTGGAAGTACTTCGTTCAGCAATCTTACCAATAAAGCAAATTCCCTGGACTACTTCAATGAATTGGAAGCGGCTTTACATGCCCGGGCTTTAAAACAAACTGCCGTTATAAATCCTTTCCTTACCGCAGGTTTGGGAATCGGCAATTATTGGCAAAATTTCGGACTTGCTCCCTATGCCCCGCTGGGTGTTGGAATTGAAGTAAATATCGCCAATGAAGCCTTTATTCACATACTGGCTAACTACAGGCTCAGCTTCGATAATAAAAAATCACCCAATAACCTGTTTTATTCATTGGGAGTTTCACAAAATTTAAGCAGGCCAAAACCCAAAGTCGTTCCTCCTCCCCCCGTTCCGGTTGTCGTGAATATCGACAGGGATAATGATGGAGTAGTTGATAGCATTGATGCCTGCCCGGATGTCGCTGGCGTTGCAATATTAAAAGGCTGCCCGGATAAAGATGGTGACGGCATTGCCGATAAAGACGATAAATGCCCTGAGGTTGCGGGCCTCGCAAAATACCAGGGATGTCCCATTCCGGATACTGATAAGGACGGAGTGAATGATGAAGAAGATAAATGCCCTAGTGAACCCGGTGTTGTTCGCTATCAAGGCTGCCCTATTCCGGATACTGACAATGATGGTGTAAACGATGAAGAAGACAAATGTCCAAATCTTCCCGGGGTAAAAGAAAACCAGGGTTGCCCGGTAATTAAAGAAGAAATAAAGAAGAAGGTTGAGCTCGCCGCCAGGAACATTTATTTTGCTACCGGCAGTTCAAAACTTTTGGCTAAATCCAATAAGGGATTAAATGAAGTAGTGAAAGTCCTGAACGATGATCCGGGAATGAAATTAGCTATTGACGGGCATACTGATAATACCGGCAAAGCTGAGAAAAACCAGATCTTAAGTGAGGCGCGTGCGGCTGCCGTAAAAAATTACCTGGTATCAAAAGGTATTGATCAAAGCAGGCTTACTTCAGCAGGCTACGGACAGGATCAACCAATTGCTGATAATAAAACAGCCGCCGGTAAAGCTAAAAACCGTCGTGTCGAACTGAAATTGAGCTATTACATTACGACTAATTAATCAACAGAAGTAAGCGGATATATAAAAGAGGCTGTCTCAATAGTGTAATTTTAAAATAAACCCGCAGAGATGTTGAGAAAGTAAAGATTGATTCTTAACAGTTCATCTCTTTGCGTTCTTTGCGCCCTTGGCGTGAAATATTCCTTTTGAGACAGCTTCTTTTATTAATTAAGATTGTAATCGTAACATTAAATCTTTATCAGTTCCACCGTTCCGGTTTCCATTAACCGGTTTAGCACTTCAACGGTTTTTTCTTTTGCGATTGCAATGTTCATACTGCAAAACAGTTGAATATCCTGTTTAACAATGACACAATTGTACAGCTTGATAATTTTCATTACATTGTTTAATTGTGTATAATCGAAGTGCAAAATATAATTAACAAGCACTGATTTTTGACTGACCGGTGTAGTTTGCAATGCAAGGGAAGCGGCCGTTTTATAGGCATTGATCAAGCCTGGCACACCTAATAAAGTGCCTCCGAAATAACGCACTACGACAATGAGCGTATTGGTAAGTTGCTTACTATCTATTTGTCCAAGAATCGGGCGGCCGGCAGAACCTGACGGCTCACCATCATCACTCACCCGAAAATTATTCCCGTCCAGGCCCAGCCGGTATGCAAAACAGTGGTGTGTTGCTTTAGGATGTTCCTTTTTTATATCAGTAAGCCTGTCTTTAAAATCGTTTACACTTTCTATACTAAATGCATAAGCGATAAAGCGACTGCCCCTGTCCTTAAATTCAGCTACAGAAGCCTTTTCAATTGTATAATAAAAATCCATGGAAGACAATAGGTGAAAATTAAAGACTGGCCGGTTTAAATATTGTTATGAGATCCCCCGATACATTGAAAGAGCCTGATGGCACGGCCTTCTTTAGCTGTGGTGCAGACAATCCTTTTTCTATTATCAGTTCATTGTTTTTTATTACTCTTATTTCATCCCAGATTTGTTCATCGATGAAAGACTGCAGTAGTTTCGCTCCTCCCTCTATCATCACACTTTGTATTTTCAATTGATACAAGGCAGTCACTACCTGGTGTACAATTCCTGAATCTTCACGAACCTGGTAATACAGGAGGTTATCTTTTTCTTCCTGCTTAAATCTGTTAAATATAATCGTGAGCACCTCGTGATTGAAAATTTTCAATGTGGCCGGTAAACGCAGATCCATATCAATGATCATCCGGACTGGCGAAGGTCCAGTCCACAATCTTGTCGTCAACTCAGGATTGTCGGCTAAGGCCGTATTGGTTCCAATCATTACACCCGCTTCTTCGCTTCGCCATTTATGTACCAGGCGGTTTGTATATTCATTGCTTATTAACAATCGCGGGATAACGGAATCTTTATCAGGTCCTTCTCCCGCCAGCGGAGTTTGTAATGTATTTGCAATAATACCATTCCGTGTTTGCTCACATTTTAAAATAATATAAGGCCGG
>JAOQAL010000596.1 GCA_025963615.1 Chitinophagaceae bacterium
ACTCCCGGCCAACAATGGGGTCCAAAGCTCCTGTTTCGGCCAGTTTGGTTATATCACGGCCAAAATTGTCCAGTACCGGGGTTTTACTTTTAGCAGAACTCTGCTGGCGGGAGCTTTTTTGCTGAGAGAATTTTTTCTCTTCGTCAAAATCGTCATCATTCTCGTCAGTATATTCAGCTCTTGGCTCGTTGGATTTAACTATACCCAATTCCTGCCTGAATAAGTCATAGTCCACATCAAATTGATTTAAAATTTGAGTTGCAATATTTTCTTTGTTCTTTAAAATTGAAAGCATCAGGTGTTCCGTTTCCACGGTTGCGCTTTTCAGGGCTTTTGCCTCAAGCACTGTCACCCGGATCACTTTTTCTGCCTGCTTTGTAAGTGGAAGGCTGTTGATATTAGCGATATTTTTTCCTGCTTTATCTTTTACTGCCAACTCTATCTCTTTCCGCAATTCATAGAGGTCAACATTAAAACTTTTCAGGATTTTTATCCCTGTATTATCCCCTTCCCGGATTAACCCGAGAAGAAGGTGTTCGGTGCCGATAAAATCATTCCCTAAACGCAACGCTTCCTCCCTGCTGAATGAAATGATTTCCTTAACCTGTGCTGAAAAATTATTATCCATTTTTCAATTATTACTTGTGATACAATAATAACAAATATTTTTGGTTACTGTTCGATCCTATTATAAACGTAAAGTTGATAACATTAGTTTGTATGAAAGTCAAAATCAATACCAAAGAGAAATTTCATGCCATCACGCTACCCGGGCCCATTATTTCTGCTACTATGACAGAAGAACTCTCTTCCTGTTTACTACCCTACCTGCAAAATGACGTTAAAAACGTAGTGCTCATTTTAAAAGACATTGAAACCATTGACGATGCTGCTGCGAAAGTTTTGGTAAATATCCAACAAAAATTTTACGAAAGCAAAGCCTCTTTTGTGCTTTGCGAATTGCAACAATCGGTTAGGGGGGGACTGGAGAAGTCAGAGCTTTCGGAAGCCCTGAACATTACTCCGACCGAAAGCGAGGCCTGGGATATTGTTCAAATGGAAGAAATTGAACGGGAGTTTTTGGCAGGAGATGAAGATTTGTAAGTTTGAGCCCGGAAAACGGTACTATTGGATCTTATCGCCGACTTCCGACGGGCCTTGTCAGATTCAACAAACTGGGACCCAAAAAGATTGTTTATGCCCGATTAAACCGATATGCCTGTTAAAATAAATAAAGCCCTGTTAATAAAATCAATCAGCGAAAGATTACGGCTACCGGTATCATCGCTTGAGCTTTTGGGCATCGGCGGCGGTTCCATCAATGATACTTACAAACTAAACGCAAACAAAGGCCAAACATTCTTTGTAAAAACTAACTCCGCAGCCCGGTTCCCGGCGTTACTGGAAAAAGAGAAAAATGGTTTGGAATTCATTGCAAAACAAAAAACAATCCGGGTACCTGAAATTATTAGCTATTATGTAACGGGCGAACAACAATTTCTGATTCTTGAATGGATTGAGGAAGGGGTTCAAACACCTTCATTCTGGAAAGCATTTGGGGAACAATTGGCAAAATTGCATAAAACGACTAATACCAGTTTTGGTTACTGTGAAGATAATTATATGGGGGCCTTGTTTCAATCGAATGTCTTTTCGGCAAACTGGGTTCATTTTTTTATTCATTGCCGACTGCAACCACAAATTCATTTAGCTACTGACAACGGTTTACTGGAACAAAAACATATCTCTTCATTTGAGAATCTATATAAAAAGCTTGGTCAGATTTTCAATGAAGAGAATCCCTCCCTGTTGCATGGCGATCTGTGGCGTGGCAATTTCATGTGCACTGCAAGCGGACAGCCCGTCTTGATCGATCCGGCCGTTTATTTCGGGCATCGCAATATGGATCTTGGTATGACAACTCTTTTTGGCGGATTTGAAAAATCGTTTTACGAATCATATCATTATCATTTCCCGTTGCCTGGCAATTACCAGGATCAATGGAATGTTTGCAATCTCTATCCTTTATTGATACATCTCAACCTTTTTGGCAGCAGCTATCTTCAGGATATTGAAGCGATTTTAAAAAAGTTTAGCGGTTAAAGCAGCCATCATTTGTCAAAACAAGTCATAACTGGTAATATTGAGCTGAATTCACACACTAAACTTTGAGCATGTTCGCAGTCACTATCCTTGGAAATAATTCTGCAGTACCCGCATTTAACCGCCACCCTACCAGCCAGGTGGTGACTATGGAAGGACATAATTTTTTGGTTGATTGTGGTGAAGGCACCCAGATCCAAATGATCAACTATAAAATCCGGCGGAGTAAAATATCTCATATTTTTATCTCTCATCTTCATGGGGATCACTATTTCGGCCTTATCGGGCTGATCAATAGCTTTGGGCTTTTAAACCACCAGCAGGATTTACATGTATTCGGACCATCTCCTTTGGAACAAATTATCGAATTACAACTTTCTGTTGCGAACACGGTATTACCTTTTAAACTTCATTTTCACACTATCGATAAAGAAGGCGTACTGATAGAAGAGGAAAAATTTATTGTAAAATGTTTCCGCACCAATCACAGAATTGAATGTTACGGCTTTTTATTCCAGGAAAAAAAGAAACCCCGGAAGATTAATCCTGAAAAGGCCAAGCAATATCAAATACCCTCTTCATTTTACGATCGTTTGCAGCATGGCGAAGATTATATCCAAAAAGACGGAACAATTATTCAAAATAACCTTGTAACGGAGGCTGGTGTAAAAACAAAAAGTTATGCTTATTGTGCCGATACCAAGTATGATGAAAGTATCATACCCCACTTGCAGGGCGCCGATTTGATTTATCATGAAACAACCTATCTCGACAACCTTCGTGAAAGAGCTGAAATACGTTTTCATTCTACTAGCCGGCAAGCGGGGTTATTTGCACAGAAAGCAGGAGTAGCAAAGCTCTTAATCGGTCACTTCAGCAGTAAATACGATACATTGGAAGAATTTGAAACAGAAGCAAAGGAGGTTTTTCCCAATACAGAACTAGCATTGGAGGGAGTAGCCTACACCATATAATAGTACAGCCGCTGTTTTCCTGTCATTCCAAGGGTCCAAATTATTTTCAATTCGCCAGCTCCGCTTTTACAGATGCGCCCATAACCTGCATCGGCCCATCGTCTAACCTAAATAGCCTGGAGCCTCAATATCCGCCAATGCGGCCCCCGTATAGCTAGCACGGAAGAATGAATACAATACTGTCTATTCTCTGTGTCCCTGTGCCTTCATGGTTCAAAACAATCGCGTGAACTGCCGTAGTAACCACTTTGCTTCGTTAGATTTTGCCGGAGATAAAACAATATTTTGGAACAAAAGACAGCAAGATTCAGAGACAGGAAGGATTGATTTCCCCCGCAAGGGGTCAGGCTATCGGCCGGAAACTCCCCAACAAGATGCCGATAGTTACCAGGCTAGGTGTCGTCGTCAAAGCTATAACCGCTAAGACCGGCTGGCAAGGTCGGGTCCACACCGTTGATTGTTCAATGAGCGTACCCGGATAGGAAATTCATTTAGGTAAATTATAAACTTTTTAGTTCCAACATTTATGGGGTTTGGCCAGAAAACGCCACCCCATTCATTTAAAAAAGCAACAAATGCTTCCTATGTGTTCTATCGCGGGCAGTTTTTGCAAATGATTTCTCCGCATTAATCAATGATAAAGGGATTGAACTGGC
>JAOQAL010000111.1 GCA_025963615.1 Chitinophagaceae bacterium
GTATCCTGCAAGAAGGATAAGAACCCGGTCGAAGACAGTTCAGCTATAAAAAATGGCTGGATCACCAGTGGCACCTGGAAACAAAAAGACCTGGTGCTGGCTTATCCCATCGATTTTGCCGGTAACAGTCTCCCGGTCGGGTTCAGCATCTACAATATTACTGGATACCTGCCGTTGTCTGGGCCACTCATTGATTGTACCAAGGATAATACCTATACTTTTAAATCCGATAGCAGCTATGCTATTGCCGGGTGTACTGAACTCATGCTTCCCAATGCCGGAAACGCAGGCAGGTGGAAACTGGAAATCTATGACGCGGTATTAAGACTCACTTCCGCGGATAATAAATCAGCGCCTTACTGGACTAATAATATTACCGCCACCGAATGGAGCATTGGTTTAACTATTTATATAGCCGAAGCGGATGCCAGCATACCCGTCAATCTTCTGCTGGAAAAACAATAGTAAACCAGGACACAATTATCATTTCTTCAACCTACTAAAAGAATACTTATGCGAAAAAGCTGCTTTATGATTCAGTTATTACCTTTTGTCTCGCTGGTAATGATTTCTACAGGGATAGCTGCGCAGGATATAGCCATTTCCAATCCCGTTCGGGCAAATAGCAATACGAAAGCATTTGCGGAAAATAAAACCCCCTCCCAAAAAGAAACTGCCAGATTTATTCAGGCTGATTTTATAGTTAAAGGAACAATTAAAGATGCCAATGGCATCATAGCCGGTGTAACAGTTACCGAAAAAGGAACTTTAAACGCTACAACAACAGATAACAAAGGAAATTTTTCATTAAACGTGAAGAATCAAAACAGCATCCTGGTATTCAGTTCTGTCGGATACAGGACTATGGAGATAGCGGTCGATGGTAAATCACAACTTACCATAACAATGGAAAATAATTCAACCGAACTTTCCGGTGTGGTAGTTACCGCGCTGGGTATCAGCCGGGCTAAAAAGTCGCTGGGTTATTCCATTGAAGAAGTAGCAGGCAAAGAGATGAACCGGGTTGCCCAGGAAAATGTGTTGAACGCGCTGTCGGGTAAAGTAGCGGGAGTAACTATTAACCAGACTGGCGGTGCTGGCTCTTCTGTTAGTATGATTATCCGGGGTGCCACCTCGCTCAGCAGCGATAATCAGCCGTTATTTGTAATAGACGGAGTGCCTTTGGCTAATAGTCTGAACAATATCAGCCAGGTAGGCAACGATAACCGGGTCGATTATGGGAATGCGATCGCCGGTATCAATCCCGATGATATTGAAAGCGTGTCGATATTAAAAGGGCCGAGTGCAGGGGCTCTGTATGGTTCACGTGCCGGCAATGGCGTAGTACTGATTACGACCAAAACAGGCAAAGGATTGAAAAAAATGACGGTATCCGTAACATCGAATACAGTTTTCGAAAAGCCTTATAAATTTCTTAACTGGCAGACTAAATATGGATCAGGTCAATTTTCGGCTATTCCTGCTGAATTTTCAGGCAATCCGCTTACAGATCCATTTGGAGGATTGATACAGGAAGACGTAGGTGCTACTTTTGGTGGAGAGCTGGATAAAGGCTACACAGCGGTACAATGGAACAGTCCGACCGATGCGAATGGCGATAAAGTTCCCCTGCCATTGGTTTCTCATGGCAACAATGTTAAGAATTTTGTTCAAACCGGTATCACGGCGACCAATGGTGTTTCCCTGGCGGGTAATACAGAGGCGATCAATTATCGTATCTCTTATGCCAACATGAGCAACCGGGGAATTATTCCTAATTCAGATCTTTACCGGAATACACTGAACATCAATTCAAGCCTTAAAGTCACCAGTAAGTTTCGGTTAAGCACCAACATTGATCTTAGCCGCAATAATTCCAATAACAGACCTGCCGGTGAAAGGGGTGCCAATCCGCTCCAATGGGCTTATTATGTTTCTCCGCATATAGATATACGTGATCTTAAAAATTATTGGGAGCCGGGACAGGAAGGTTTACAACAACGAACCCAGTATAACGGGTCGTATAACAACCCGTACTTCCTCGCTTATGAAGTGAATAACTCTTTCGTACGCGACAGGGTATATGGTAATATTAAAGCCGACTGGCAAATAACGCCCGCTATCAGTCTAATGTTTCGTTATGGATTAGATGATTATGGTGAAAAAAGGGAAACTAAAATTGCCAACAGTTATACCAGTGATCCACACGGAGCTTATGGAATAATTAATTTAAAAAACCTGGAAAGCAATGCGGAAATGCTGGCTACGTATAAAAAAATGCTGGGAGACTTTAGTTTATCAGTATCAGCAGGCGCCAATAAACGTTACCAGACCGGAAGTTCCGTAACGACAGCTACTAAAGGCGGTACCGGCTTAATAGTTCCGGGTGTATTCACCATTCAGAACATTCTTCCTGCCAACCTGGACTATGGAAGCAGCACATATAAAAAAGGTGTCAACAGCCTGTATGGCATGGCAAATGTTGGATACAAGGATTTAGTATACCTGGATTTAAGCGGCCGTAACGACTGGTCCAGTACACTTCCCAACGCCCAATCTTATTTTTATCCATCGGCTTCCTTAAGTTTATTAGTGAATGAAATAGCCGGAGTCACATCGAAGAATATCAATTTAATAAAACTTCGCGGCAGTGTTGCCCAGGTAGGGAATGATGCAAGTCCTTATCAATTACTGTCTGTATTGGGAAATGCAGGTACCTGGGGTGATATACCCAGGTTAGGTACTTCCGGTACGTTATTAAACCCGGATCTGAAACCTGAGATAGCGACTTCGTATGAAGGCGGTATCGATATCACTCTTCTTAATAATCGTTTGCGTTTTTCAGGCTCTTATTATGTAGTTGACAACAGGAACCAGATATTCAGTACACAGCTTCCTCCATCAAGCGGGTATAATTCACGGAATATTAATGCAGGGTTATTAAGAAGCCGTGGTATTGAACTTACGTTGGGAGGTACACCGATTCTTACAAAAAATTTCAGATGGGATATCAGCGCCAATTATACCAGGAACAGAACCCGGGTCATGGAGCTTACAAAAGAACAACCTTATTTCTTTTTTTGGGAAGATGCCAAAGCGATTGCCCGTACCTATGTAGGAGAGGATATTGGAGATATCTATGGACCTGAAGTACGCACAGTAACTGATAAAACATCCCAGTACTATGGTTATCCTTTGCTGTCGTTTTCTGATGGCGGAGCCAAATGGTCTCCTGTTGAAGCCGCCAATACCAGGAATAAGATAGGAAATTTCAACCCTAAATTTATCTTAGGCGTACAAACCTCAGTATCCTATAAGAACTTCACATTAAACATGACCCTCGACTGGAGGAACGGCGGCAAATTCATATCACAGACATACCGGTATGGTATGGAAGACGGCCGGGCCGCGACCCAGTTTGGCCAGTTCTTTAATGCCGGCACCATGAGTGGAAAAGAACTGCGCGATTACCTGGTTGCTCACGAGGAAGAATTGATCAAGATACACGACGGAAATTTTCCGAGAGTAGGATGGCCAACACCAGAACATACAAGCTATCCTTTTGAATATAGCGGTATCCGGCTTCCGTATGGTGGTTTGTTTATTCCAGGAGTATATGCCACAGGGTATGATGCACAGGGTAACCCGACAGGATATGCGGAAAACCTCGGCGAAAACATGCTGGGTGATGATCCTTCAAATCCAAATGCAACGCTTCCGCTTCCTTATGCTGCAGCCGATCCCTGGGATTTCGCTCAACCATGGCTGTTTGATGCTTCCTATCTTAAATTAAGGGAAGTATCCTTATCTTATTCATTGCCCACCCGCCTGGTTAAGTCATTAAAATTACAGGAAGCAAGTTTTTCTGTTTACAGCAGAAATATCATGTTATGGACAGCTGCTAAAATAGGGATTGATCCCGAAAATGCTTACCAGCCAACAACAGGCACCCAGGGTGGCGTTCAATTTAAACAAGGTATCGAAAGATATAATGTTACTCCCTGGTCAATTCCGGTTGGAATTAAAATCAACATAACTTTTTAAGCAACCTAAATACTAATGATCATGAAGACTAAAATATCTATAGCGTTTCTGGTGCTTTTGTCAGGTTTCATATTCTCCTGCACCAAGAATCTTGTAAAGATGAATGAGAATCCCAATGGTGCCGACCCGGCAACAGCGAATCCTAACCTGGTATTGTCTACGGTGTTGACACAAACAGGACAATCTTATGTATTTCTTGGCTATGGCGATATTGCCGGAGTTGTGCAACATACACAACTTGATGGATGGGGCGGTGGCCATAACGAATACGATTGGGGTGGCAGCAACAGTTGGTCAGGCTATTATGACATTTTACGAAATAACAAATTTGTTTACGATAAGGCCGTAACACTGGATTATGAATTGCACCAGGGCATCACGCTGGTCATGAAATCAATGATTTACGGATTAATTACCGACTTGTGGGGCGATGCTCCTTATTCACAGGCTTTGAAAGGAGATGAAGGCAGCATCGAAAATACCTTCCCTGCATTTGATCCCCAGCAAAGTATTTACCAGGGTGTGCTGGCCGACCTCGAATCAGCGAACACCTTATTATCAAAATCGCAGAGTGACTATAAAGGCGCTGTGGATGCTGCCGATGTGTACTATCGTGGTGATGCGTCAAAATGGAGAAAGCTGGCCAATTCGTTAGCCTTAAGATATTATATGAGAATATCCGAAAAGTTACCCGCTGTTGCACAGGCTGGTATTGAAAAAATCGCGAACAATCCTACTCAATATCCCATTATCACGGCTGCTTCAGATGATGCAACCATGTCTTTTCCCGGAAATAGTGAAGCGGATTCATGGCCTTCCGATGCTACCTATAACGCGGATAGCAGTAATTACAGGAGGATCAAAATGTGCAATACCTTTGTAAAAGCACTGCAGGATTTACATGATCCCCGGATTGCTGTTTTTGCAAATAAAGTGGAAACATTTTTATTAGTAAATGCCGCATTTCCCGGAGGCACCGATAGAATAACAGATACAGTTGTCAACGGAGAAAACAGGAAAGTGCGTTATTTGTCGCCGGATGTATTGTCTTCAAAAGGTTTAACGGTCAGTGATATTAACCAGGATGTTAATTACGTTGGTCTTCCTGTTGCGCTTGCCGGCCCGCAGGCTTATAACCTGAGTCCCGATTTAAACCAGGCGTCGCATAATCCGCATGTATCCTGGGTGAATTCTAATTTCGCCAATGCAAAAAGTGGGATTAAAGTAAGATTGATGTCCGCGGCAGAAGTTCATTTTATTTTAGCAGAAGCTTCCGCGGTAAAAGGATGGGATGCCGGGGATGCGCAGTCTCACTATAACGCAGGGATACAGGCGTCCTTTGAAGCCTGGGGGATTGGAAGCGCTGCGGCAGATTATATTGCACAGCCGGAAGTCGCTTTCGATGGTACACAAAAACAAATCATCGGGCAAAAATGGATTGCCAGCTGGTCGGTTGCTACAGAAGCCTGGTTTGACTGGAGAAGAACCGGCTTTCCTGAACTGCATGGTGTAGAAGGACGTACGAAAGCCAAAGAATTACCGGTAAGATTTTATTATCAACTGGATGAAAGAAATCTTAACGGCGCGAATGTTACTGCTGCAAACAGTTTACTGGAAACCACTCAATATTCAAATTTCGGCGCCGATGGCGAGAAAAATAGTCCATGGTCCAAGCCCTGGGTTATACAAGGGACTGGCAAACCATGGTAATTTTTCAGACGAAAAAACCGGTAAAAGTTGCTATCTCGTTAGTGGAAGCTGTCGGCCTTACCGATTCTTGTTTTTTGAAGGCAGAAGAAAAAATAATAGTCAAATGAAAAAGATTGCGATACCGGTCTTACTTGTTTTTTTATTGTTTATTAATGATAACAATTACGCACAAACGTTTAAAGCCGCAGCTGCTGTAAGAATTATTACACCCAATCCCTTACTACCCGTATCGGGGGGTATTGGAACACCAAAGCCTTCTACTATAAAGAAAGGCGATTTATTCGCCAGGGCTCTCGTTTTAGAAAAAGGCGATATACGCATTGCCATTGTAAATGTTGATAATCTTGGCTGGTCTTCCATACTGGGAAATAAATCAAGGGCATTGATCAAAGGAATTCCACCGGAGAATATCCTCATTGGATGTACGCATACCCATAGCGCACCGGATGCCTACGCCTTTCCTGACGAAACGGGCAAAAGCAATGCTGATTTAGACTACCTGGATTGGTGTACAAAACAAATTGCGGATGCTGTAAACGAAGCGATAAAAAACCTGGCGCCCGCTTCTTTGAAAATCGCGGTAGGAGAAGCTAAAGGAAAAATATCTTATAATTATTATGCCGACCAGTTGTTTGATCCACGATGCGGTATTATACAGGCCATAGCAACTTCAGGAAATAATAAAGGCAAACCGATTGCTACGCTTATTAATTATGCAATACATCCCGAAGTGATTGGCGCGGGCAGGGGAATTTTAAGCCCTGATCTTTGCGGCCCGCTATATGACAGAATTGAATCAAAAGTGGGCGGTGTCGCTCTTTTTATGAATGGCGCACAGGGCGGAATGGTAACAGCCGACAACCGTCGTGAGAACGGTAAGGAAGCAAATGATTGGGAAGAATGTATCCGCATTGGAAATTTACTTGCGGATGAAGCGTTGCGCCTGGTAGCCAGCGCGGAAGAACAAAAAGATCCTGTTCTATACTGTACATCCCGCACTATAAAATTTCCGGTCGAATCAGAAATGATGAAATTCATTTTGGAGCATTCACCACTAAAACATCCCA
Source organism: Chitinophagaceae bacterium (assembly GCA_025963615.1). Lineage (GTDB taxonomy): Bacteria > Bacteroidota > Bacteroidia > Chitinophagales > Chitinophagaceae > JAFDYH01. The sequence goes on from JAOQAL010000111.1 coordinate 6,822, forward strand.
ATACCAATTCTGATTTTGCATCAACCCAAATAAACTTATTGAATATCGGCACAGCGCAGGTTTTAACCATTCCGGGCGAAGCATTGCCGAATATCGGGTATTATGTAAAACGCCACATGCATACAAAGAATGCTTTTCTATTCGGACTTACCAATGACGCATTCGGGTATATGCTCACCAAAGTAGATTTCAACAGTTTTAAAAGATATGAATATGTAAGCAAAACAAGCCTTGGCGAGATGACTGGTGAAATTTATATCGAAGAGGCGTTGAAACTGATAGCGGAAAGTCCGTCGGCTGCCAGTGCGAAATAAATATAGAATCAATTTAGCTAAAAAAGATAACGTTCAATTTAAAAGCAGAAACCCATGAAGAAATTTTTGTTGCAGTTTGTTGCAGTCCTTGTATTACAGTCCGCTCTTTATTATTCCGCACGGTCTCAATCCGGGGAAAAAATAACTCCTGCCACGGCGCTTCAACACTATCTTCATAATGATGACACTGCGTTTCATTGGGAGCTAAAAGATACTTATGAAATAGGAGAAGTTAAAGCGTATGCGTTGTTGCTTACCTCCCAGAAATGGCGCCAGTTTACCTGGACGCACCAGTTAACATTGTTTGTGCCGAAAGAAAATAAATACGATGGGGCTTTATTATTTGTTACAGGAGGTTCTGTTAAAGAGGGCCTTCCCAACTGGAATGGACGCGATGACAAATTTTTTAAAAATATAAGTGAACTGGCTGTAAAAAACAGCGCGATAGTTGCCGTGCTCCGGCAAACTCCCAATCAACCGCTTTTTAATGATTTGACCGAGGACGCCTTGATTTCTTATACGCTTCATCAATTTAAAAATGATAGCGATTACTCCTGGCCGTTGCTTTTTCCTATGGTGAAAAGTGCTGTACGGGCTATGGATGCCGTACAGCAATTTTCAAAACAAACACTTCATCATGTTGTTAACCGGTTTGTAGTATCCGGGGCTTCCAAGCGGGGCTGGACGACCTGGCTCACCGGTGCGAATGATAACAGGGTGGCGGCTATCGGCCCGATGGTGATTGATATTCTTAACATGTCGGTGAACCTGGATTACCAGATAAAAGCATGGAATGAATACAGCATTCAGATCGAAGATTATGTGAAGCTGGGCATACCGCAAGGCGCCCATACCGAAAGTGGGAATGCGATCAATGAAATGATAGATCCCTATTCATACCGGAAAAAACTAACGATGCCTAAAATGATTTTCATGGGCACCAATGATGAATACTGGGTAGTAGATGCGATTAAGAATTATTATGACAGCATTCCCGGCCGCAATATGATTCATTATGTGCCGAATGTGGGCCATGACCTCGGAGATGGAAAGTCCGCATTTGAAGGACTTAGCGCTTTCTTCGGACTTACACTGGCTCACCATCCTTATCCAGCCTGCAGTTGGGATATTACTACAAAAAAGAAGAATGCACACTTGATAGTGAAAACCACGCCGGATATACTGGTGGATGCGGTTCTATGGTCCGCCACGTCAGACAATATGATTTTTACAAAAGCGACCTGGACCGGTAAAAGTCTGGGTGCAAAAAACAAATCCAGGATAAAAGTAACGGAAGCCTTTCCTGCTTCCGGTTTCAAGGCGTTTTATCTTGACTTAAAATATAAAAATCCTAACGGCGGCGAATATACTGAAAGCACCAGGATGTTTGTAACGGATAAAAATGAATTAAAACTGCATTGAGGCTGGATGATGGATACTGGATGCTGGGATACTAGATGCTGGATCACTATTGTCCGGGGAAAAATAGGCAAATTCAATGAAACCCTTTGCTGTCAAGGACACGGTTCCCTCTCCGCGAGGAGAGGGTTAGGGTGAGGCGATTTAGGCTGGTAAAGAGTTTCATCTTTTTTACC
>JAOQAL010000122.1 GCA_025963615.1 Chitinophagaceae bacterium
CGTTACCAAAAAGAATAATGAAAAATTTACCGAGCAGTACAAAGAGGGGAGCGCCGGGTGGATGCGGAATCTGTAATTTATAACAGGCGGAAATAAATTCACCGCAATCCCAGAAGCTGGCGGATGCTTCCAATGTCATAAGGTATACAGTCGTGGCAATGCCGCAAACAATCCATCCAGCAAGATTATTTACCCGGTTAAAGTTCATAAGTGTTGGTTTTAAAGTGTTCCTAAATTTAACGATACGGATAGAAAGAAATATATTCCATTGGCATTTTAACATTTTGATAGTGTCGGGTTCTTCGTTTTTTTCTTTTCTGTATACCCGCGATAGCATTTTGAGTGTCCCATATTGCTTGTTCCTGTTATCTACCGGGTGCCAATGGTTAGTACGGATAGCTCGTGGATTTAGTGTATTTTCAACCGGAAATTTATATACCTTACTCCATAAATGATTGAGCGTTGTCCGGCAGTTTTAAAATCTTTATCTAACCAGTTAAATTCTATCAAATGAAAGCTTCACATGTATGTTTTGTATCAGGATTCTTTTTGTTTTTTTTAATATCCTGTACAAATTCAGAAAATAATAAACTGATTGTTGGAAATTGGTCAGGAACCGAATGGCTGGTCAACGGGCAGGCTTCAGACCTGGATGCTAAGGGTACCCATTTCACTTTTAATGATAAGGGAGATTATACATTTGACTATTCCGGCACGAAAGAGGTCGGAACCTATAAAGTGGATAACGACATGTTGTTTACTACTCCAACAAATCAGCAGGAAATAAAGGTCAGGATAGCAAAATTGACGAAAGATAGTTTAGTCTTTGAAATGAATAGAGGCGGCCAACCGGAATTATTAACCTTACTTAGGAAATAGGGTTATTGGCTTCTATTTTATAATGCTGCGGATCCACTCTGAATGATTATTTTTCAAATGCCGATAGGCCGAACCCGGACACACGGTAACTATCGGGCCAGCTATTTATTAATTTCAAAAACCTCGCTGTATTATTATAAAATATATTTTGCTAATCCTCTTTTGATAAGATCATGACCGTTTAAATAGTCTAATGGTCAACGGTCGGGAGCAGGCTGCTACTCAGGTTAGCCCTTGTGTATTACAAGTATAAAAGTACCCTTTGTCAGGCTCCACGCCAACCTTTGGCTGCGCAGCCAGATTCCGTTAAATTTGCAAACCCAACTATGCCATACCCTTACCCGGTATGACCTGGTTGTAAGGCACACTATGGAAGAACAAAAACAAAAAGAAGAAAAGAGCCTCAATTTCCTGGAAGAAATCATAGAAGAGGACCTGAAAAGCGGCCGGTATGTTTCGATCGTTACCCGTTTTCCGCCGGAGCCGAATGGCTACCTCCATATAGGTCATGCAAGCAGCATTTGCCTCAACTTTGGCCTAACCCTTAAGTATCCGGGTTATACTAACCTGCGCTTTGATGATACTAATCCGGTAACCGAAGACACAGAATATGTAGAGAGCATTAAGGATGATATTCACTGGCTCGGCTTTAGCTGGAAAAATGAATTCTATGCGAGTGATTATTTTGATACTTTATATGGTTTTGCTGTAAAACTGATTCACAAAGGACTGGCCTATGTGGATGATAGTACCAGTGAAGAAATGGCCGCCCTCAAAGGAACGCATACCGTGCCGGGTGAGAAAAGTGTATACCGCAGCCGCAGCGTAAAAGAAAACCTTGAATTGTTTGCCGGGATGAAGAATGGTGAATTTGACGACGGCAGCAAGACGTTGCGGGCAAAGATTGATATGGCGCACACCAATATGCTGATGCGTGACCCGATCCTCTACCGCATCAAGCATGCGCACCATCACCGCACAGGCGATAAATGGTGTATCTACCCCATGTATGATTTTGCCCATGGACAAAGCGACTCCATTGAAAATGTTACCCATTCTATCTGTACACTGGAGTTTGTGCCACACCGTGAGTTATACGACTGGCTCATTGAAAAATTAGAAATTTATCCCAGCCGTCAGTATGAGTTTGCCCGTCGCAATATTAATTATACCGTGACGAGTAAAAGAAAATTGCTGCAACTGGTGACTGAAGGCTTTGTAACCGGTTGGGATGACCCGCGGATGCCGACTATTACCGGTTTGCGCCGCAGGGGTTATACGCCTGACAGCATCCGTGATTTTTGCGACCGCATTGGCGTTGCCAAAAGAGAAAATATGGTGGATGTAGGGTTGCTGGAGTTTTGTGCGAGGGAACATCTTAATAAAGTGGCACAACGAAGGATGGTGGTTTTTGACCCTGTAAAAGTTGTGATTACGAATTACAAAATTCCTGCTATCGGAAGCGATCTGTCGGGAGGTGAAATATTGAAAGTCGAGAATAACCCGGAAGATCCATTGGGTGGTCACCGGGAAATTAGTTTTAGCAATGAGATATTAATAGAAGGAGATGATTTTATGGAAGTCCCTTCAAAGAAATACTTCCGGTTGGCCCCGGGCCAGATGGTGCGGTTGAAAAGTGCTTATATCATTAAGTGCGATGAAGTGATAAAAGATGCGGCCGGAAAAGTGGTGGAGCTTCACTGTTCTTATTTCCCGGAGAGCCATAGCGGCAATGATGTGTCCGGAATAAAAGTAAAAGGAACCCTCCATTGGGTGAATGCAAAGGATGCGATTGAGATCGAAGTGAGGGAGTACGACCGGCTGTTTAAGGTGGAAGATGCGGCCAGCGAAGAAGGAGATTTTAAGGATTATATCAATGCTGATTCATTAAAAATTGTAAAGGCTTTTGCAGAACCCGCCATACTAAGCGCCAGCTTAGCGGATCGTTTCCAGTTTTTGCGTAAAGGGTACTATTGCCTGGATAAGGATTCTAAAGATGGTAAATTTATTTTCAACAGAACCGTGACACTGAAGGATGGTTGGAAGGCGTAGTATCCGGATTAGAAGATTTCAGGATTGACGCGGTATTATTATATCAGGGGTCTTAGTGCTCCTTTTAATAGAAGTAGTTTTTTTTATTTTTTCGAAGAGAAATAAAAAAAAATTATGAATTTTTAATTATCACTGTCCACCTTTAATTCTGATTCCCATCTACGCTATACTTCCAAAATCAATCAATATCTATGCGATTCTATTTTTTCCTTCCTGCAAAGACTTTATTGGTCCTGGTGTTTTGTATTGTTGCTAATGACGCCTCCGCTCAGTTTACTACTATTAAATCATCGGAAGGAATTGAAATACAAGAACACGGTAAGAAGGTATTATTCTACCAGTCAAAGCCCCAATCGCTAAATGGTAAATATGAAAGAGCGGGATATATTCACCCCCTTTATTCCTTAAGGGGAAATGGGCTAACAGAGGATTTTCCTGAAGACCATCCGTATCATCACGGCATATTCTGGACATGGCACCAGATCATTTTAAATAATAAACCAATAGCAGACGGTTGGGTTTCGGACAGTATCTCATGGCAGGTGCAGGATGTAAAAATGAAGAAGGGTAAAGAGAAAGTTTCGCTGCTATCAGCTGTCATTTGGAATGCTCAAACGGAGCCGGGCAAGCGAACCGGGATAATAAAAGAAAATACGATCATAACAGTATATGCCGGGACTAATAAAAAACGAATCATTGATTTTGATATTCAGCTTTACGCATTGGTTGATTCTTTAAGAATAGGGGGCTCGGATGATGTAAAAGGCTATGGTGGGTTTTGTCTGAGGTTAAAATTGCCGGATGATATTGAATTTGTTTCAAATGATACGCTGATTACTCCCCGGGAAATAGCAATAACCGCTGGCAGGCGGATGGATTTCCGCGGTTCATTTGATGGCAGCCAGTTCCCGAAAAGCGGGGTGATGCTATCAACGCAGCCCATTGGAAATGACCGGCAGCAAACATGGATTTTACGCAGGCAGGGTAGTATGCAGAATATAGTTTACCCTGGAAGAAAGCCAGTATTGTTATCAAAAAAAGGCATGAGAATGAGATACCGGATGGTGGTGCATGAAGAAGGATAGGCCTTAGGGTGGATGCTTCAAGCCCCTGCATTACAAACGGCAGGTTTTCGGACACTAAGCAGTCAGAACGTGTAATATTTACCTGACCACAATTCCCTTCGGATCTTTTACAAACAGATAAATGTCCGGGTCAACAAATTCATTTACCTGTATTTCAACACCGGTAGGTTTGCCATCGGTGATAACAAACTTTGCAGGATAAATGCCATAAGCAATATTGTTGTAGGTAAGGCGGAATGTATTATTATCCATGTATTCCATATAGCCCAATAACTCAGGATGATGTTCAAAATGGCAAACCAGGAAATTGCTGCTTTTGGCAACGGTGATTTTGCCGTATACCGTATTCACATATTCGCCGGTAAAATCATCCAGTTTTATTTCCGGTTGATTTTTCCGGTCAACCCTTGCTTTCAACGCCGATAATTCATTATCAGTATTCTTTTTTTCCTGTAAGAAATAATAGTATTGAAAGGCGCTTCTGTCCGTATATTTCACAC
>JAOQAL010000144.1 GCA_025963615.1 Chitinophagaceae bacterium
CCAGGTAATTTTTTCATTGGGCACCGCTCCGGAATAAGAACCATAAGAAGTTGTTGAATCACTGATCTGACAGAAATAACTCCAGAACGGAACATCATGCCATTCCAGATCCTGGTACATCATCGGAACTACGCAGATAGGGAAATCGCCTGCAATACCGCCGCCGATCTGAAAAAATCCGACCCCTTTACCAGATGAATTATTGCGGTACCATTCTGTGAGCCACACCATATATTCTATCCCGCTTTTAACAGTAGAAGCTTTTAACTCACCTTTTACAATGTAGCTGGCGAAAATGTTTCCAGTGGTGCTGTCCTCCCATCCTGGCACGACAATCGGAATATTTTTTTCTGCTGCTGCAACAATCCAGCTGTCTTTAGGATCAATTTCATAATATTGTTTCAGGTCACCGCTTAATACTGTTTTATATAAAAATTCATGTGGAAAATAACGTTCCCCTTTTGCTTCCGCATCTTTCCATTGTTGTACCAGGTGTTTTTGCAAGCGGCGAAACGCTTCTTCTTACGGAATGCAGGTATCAGTGACCCGGTTATAATGTTTTTCCAATAATTCCCATTCATCCTGGGGTGTAAGATCGCGGTAGTTGGGAACCCGTTTATAATGTGAATGCGCCACCAGGTTCATCACATCTTCTTCCAGGTTGGCGCCTGTGCAACTGATGATATCGACCTTTCCCCGGCGAATCATTTCTGCAAACGAAATTCCCAGCTCGGCGGTGCTCATCGCGCCAGCAAGCGTAACCATCATTTTACCGCCTTCCAGCAAATGTGTCTCATAACCTTTGGCTGCATCAACCAATGCAGCTGAGTTAAAGTGGCGATAATGATGCTGGATGAATTGAGAGACAGGGCCTTTATTCATTTTACAATTTTTGCAAAACCGCCTTCAGATCGCAATAGAGCGAGACCATGCGGCTTGTCCGCCGAAATCTTCGCAGGCGGAAAAGTGGCGCAAAAATAAACGTTTTAAAAATAAAAAAGCCTCCGGTTAAACCGGAGGCCCACATTGACGGGTTATTCCCAAAATTATTTTTTTGATTTTTCCAGTATGGCTATTTCCCCTGAGCCGCTGGCTCTGACTTTAATTTTCTTATTTCCCTGTTCAATCCACAGGCGATAAGAAGTTCCTTCATCGTTGGTAATTTCCAAAACGTTCAGGACAGAAGCTTCATTAAAACGCTTGTTAAATTCATGAATAACCGCTAATGGTAATTGATCAAATAACAGGTTACGGGCAGAACCCATCAGTTCACCATCCTGGGTGTAATAAGCATCGGTAAGCATATCAGCGATGGTAAAACTGGCTTTCAGGTATTCACCATCCTTGTTCCATTTTACATTTTTCGCTGAGGCAAAATCCTTTTCAAATGCTGCCTGCACTTTTTGGTTGATGTCTGTTCCTTCATTGGCAAAAACTGAAGTAAGCGCTACTGCCATCAGCATAGACAGTGTAATAATAATTCTTTTCATGGCGATAAAGTTTAATGTTTAATGATATTTAATTAATGAATGTAAAAATATACTATGATGGTACCGGAGTCAATCAAATAGTGATTGATGGTACCCCTTGTTAAAATAATTAACGATCACGGGCATACGATTTTTATAATTTCCAAGAACTACGATAAAAACCCGGGTTATGATCAGACATGCCTCCCATGCCCGGGTTATTTTACCACACACTAACCGGCCTGGAAAAGCCAGTCAATTCATTTAAATTTTCCTGTCTTTTTTATAGGTACTCCAGTCGTTTCCTGCGGATGATTTTAAAACGATCTTGTTGTCCCCGTTTTCCAGGGTTACATAGTAGCTGGTTCCGTCGGTATTTGAAACTTCAAAAAGATCGGAAATCCAAAAGCTCTTGTAATTCTTGTTCAGACCGGCTTGCAGCCTTACCGGCAGTTGTGAAGAAGGAATATTACGGGTTAGGCCCATCAGGTCTCCATCTTTGTTATAAAAAGCAAAAACCCGTTGCCCATTCATTCCAAAAGATGCTTTGAAGTAACCGGCACTGATGGTCCATTCTACTTCCTGTGCATTGGCAAATTCTGTATTAAATGCACTCAGCACTTTTTCATTTACTTTTTCCCTGCCTGCAAATGCGCTAAGTGAAACAAACATGGTTGCGGCGATAATCAACTTTTTCATAAATTATTTTTTAAAGTTTTTAAAGTTTTAGTTAAGTTTCATTTGATCAGTATGACGGAACAAATGTATATTAGGTTACAGGTCACTGCAAGTATATTATGACCAGTGGTGAACTGTGTTAAACACAGTTAACAGACGCTGTAAAATGCACGCCATTCAACATTCTTACATACCATTTGCAATGCTATTGTCCGCATTTGATACACCGTTCGTCCTGATTTGATACAGTAAATATTTCTTCATTTTTTTTATGATTTTGCAGTTACGAATCACGATCTACTCAACTTGTGACCCAGTCATGCCGGTTTGAACCACGGAGGCAGGGAGGCACGGAGATACACGGGGATTTTTAGAGTTTAGAAGTTTATTGATTCAGCAGTTCATCGAACCCTTCGATAGATTTAGGTGGGCTTCAGACGCCGGAAATCCTAAACTTAGTCATCTTCCGTGCCTCCGTGCCTCGGTGTCTTTGTGTTCCAAAATTGTATTTTATCTCTTCCAAAACCCATAAACGTAAAGTTGTTACTTAGGCATTTCACGGAATTACTGTTTTGAAACACGGAGGCACGGAGACAGGGAGGCACAGAGAATACCTTTTGAGTTTATTTGTTCAAAAGTTCATCGAACCATTCGGTTAATTGTGGTGGGCGTCAATTTTCGGTTTGAACCACGGAGGCAGGGAGGCACGGAGAAACACGGGGATCTTTAGAGTTTAGAAGTTTATTCGTTCAAAAGTTCATCGAACCATTCGGTAAATTGTGGTGGGCGAAACTTCTAAACTCCTAAACTTGTAAATTTAGTTACCGTCTCAGTTCGTCCCTGCGCTAAAAAAATGTTAAGGAGCCTTTCGGTTTAATGCAGAATGTTAACTTCAGTTAATAATCTTCAAAAACAGCCCTTGAATCTGCTAGCGCACGCATATCTTTCTTTTGGACAACCTGAAATTACTGTTGGCAACCTGATTAGTGATTTTGTAAAGGGGAAAAAGCAATATGATTACCCGGCAGGGATTCAAAAAGGAATAACGCTGCACCGCCATATTGATAGCTTCACGGATGCCAGTGAGCCCACAAGAAATGCAAAAGAGATATTTCGTCCCGCTTACCGGTTATACAGTGGGGCGCTTACCGATATCGTGTATGATCATTTTCTCGCCAACGATGAAAATGAATTTCCGCCGGGTTCCTTGTTCCGGTTTTCACAGCAGGTCTATGCCGTTCTTGAACAATACCATTCCTGGTTACCGCCAGACTTTGCCCGGATGTTTCCCTACATGAAAAGCCAAAACTGGTTGTACAATTACCATACAAAACCCGGTATTGAAAAAAGTTTGCGGGGATTGGTCCATCGATCCGTTTATCTTACCGAAAGCGATACCGCTTTTTTACTGTTTGAACAGCATTATGAACTGTTAAAGGCTTGTTACGACCAACTAATTATTGCTATCAAACCGTATGCAAAGCAACGGTTGGAAGAGCTGTTGGCGTCATGAAATTCAGATATCTTATGAAAGGTATTCCGTAAAAGTATTAATCCTCTATTTTTGCGAACCAGAAATCGTTCATATGAAAAAGATCTTTTTTACAATTTTACTCGCGGCCGGCCTCCTTACAGCAGGCTATGCACAAACCGATTCAACGGTTTTTCCGGAGGTAGATAAATCGCCGATGGACATGAGTTATTGCCCGGTTAATTATCCTGTTCTGAAAATAAGTGAAAAAACATCCCTGGCTCCTTTAGTAAGAGTTATTTATGGCCGGCCCCGGAAAAATGACAGGATCATTTTTGGTGACCTGGTGGAATATGGAAAAGTTTGGCGCCTGGGAGCCAATGAAGCCACGGAAATTGAATTTTATAAAGATGTAACCATCGACAATAAAAAAATAAAAAAAGGGCGATATACGTTGTATGCAATTCCTGATAGCAGCAACTGGACAATTATCATTAATAAGGATACCGATACCTGGGGTGCATTTAAATATAATTCAACCAATGATATCGCCAGGGTGGTGGTGCCTGTAATAAATATGAATAGCCCTGTGGAAACCTTGTCTATGACGTTTGCAAAGTTCAACGAAGGCTATAATCTTATAGTTGCCTGGGATACTGCAGAAGTTATGTTACCAATCGTACTCAAATAATTGTATGCATACAATAAGATTAGCGTTAGTTTCTTTAAGTTTTATTGTTGCGGGTTCCTGTAGTGACGCCAGCAAGAATAAAAAAGCGGCGCCGAGACTACAGCTAAAAGATACCACGCTTGCCGAGAATGAAACACGACGGAATCCCTATTCTCCTATTGATGTTTCACCAATGGATATGAGCTATTACCCGGTTGATTATACGAAACTGAAAATGACAGGGTCCATTAAAGAACCCCCAGCTGCCAGGGTTATATACAGCCGGCCCCATTTGCAGGGCCGCGAGTTATTTCATGGATTATTAAATTATGATGAACCCTGGAGATTGGGCGCCAATGAGTCCACCGAAATACAATTATTT